>CAIYTT010000112.1 GCA_903929195.1 uncultured Bacteroidota bacterium | reverse complement strand
TTTATTTTTCTTATTTTATGATTACCTGCATCACCAATATAAATATTAGCTAAACTGTCCATGCCAACACCATAGGGTGCGGATAATTCGGTTGAAGTTGCAGGAATGCCATCGCTACTGAAACCGGCAGTACCGTTACCTGCAATTGTTGTAATTATTTGTGCATGCCCGGCAAAAGAAAAAAGAAGGAGAAATAACGTAAAGCATTTTTTCATAAAGTTACCTTATTTTTAAACTAAAAAAGTAAATTTATAAAATATTATTAACATTTTAAAATATCAGGAATATTTTTTATTGAAACCAATATTGGAATCTAATAATATTTTATTTCGCAATTAATCTATTTTCTTTTTCAGTACGATAAGCACTGATTACTTCACAATATAATTTTTCGTACATAGGTATAATATGCTGTTTTTCAAATTTACGGGCATGTGCTAACGCATGTTTTTTAAATTCAGTAAGCTGTGTTATATCTTTCAATATACAAATTGCATTCATAGCCATATCATCAATATCACCCACATTACTTAAAAAACCTGTTTCGCCTTGTATATTTATTTCAGGTAAACCGCCAGAATTGGAGGCAATCAAAGGCACGCTGCAAGCCATTGCTTCCAATGCAGAAAGTCCGAAGCTTTCCGTTTCGGATGGTAATAAAAATAAATCTGCTATACTTAAAATTTCACTAATCTGTTCTTGCTTGCCCAAAAAGCGAATATCATTATATAAACCTAAAGAACGTGCCAAGTCTTCTACATTTTGCCTATCCGGCCCGTCGCCTATCATTAATAATTTTGCCGGAATTTCTTTTCTTACTTTTTCAAATATTTTAATTACATCCGAAACACGTTTTACGGGTCTAAAATTACTTACATGCACCAATATTCGCTCACCTTCAGGTGCAAGCATTTGTTTAAAATGATGTTTATCAGTTTGATGAAAGCGTCTCACATCCACAAAATTCGGTATTACGTGTATTTCTTTTTCAATATTAAAAAACTCATACGTTTCATTTTTCAAGCTATCGGATACTGCTGTAATCGCATCCGACTCATTTATAGAAAAAGTAACTACTTGTTCATAAGTAGTATCTCTACCTACTAAGGTTATATCTGTACCGTGCAATGTTGTAATAAATGGAATATCCTTGCCCGATTTTTTTAATATTTGTCGCGCAAAATAAGCTGCAGAAGCATGTGGAATGGCATAATGTACATGTAATAAATCTAAATTTTGCTTAAGTATTACATCTACCATAGCACTCGCCAAAGCGGTTTCGTAAGGTGGAAACTCAAAAAGCGGATAAGTAGGTACTTTTACTTCATGAAAATAGGTATTGGGATGAAACCCCATTGATAGCCTTACCGGTTGTTTATAAGTAATAAAATGAACCTCATAACCCTTATCAGACAGTGCTATACCTAATTCGGTAGCCAATACACCGCTCCCCCCGAAAGTAGGATAGCAAACAATGCCTATTTTATATTTTTGTTCTTGCTGTCTCAATTGTTCAACTTTTTAAATTTACCCGTTTCCTATTTGGCAAATATCGTTCTTACTTGCTAATTATATACAATAGCTATATAAACTTAAACAATAAATAACACAGGCACAATTAAAACTAAGCAGAAGATAGAACTCCTATTTATTTTTAATTTTCAGTACCGATTATGCCTCTTATCAGAAAAAATGTTGTAAAATTGCGTTGGTTTTTTAATGCCACTTTACTATATGAATTTCAGTGCTACCGATACGCAGCTTTCAATTGCAGAAATGATTCGGGATTTTGCTAATAAGCATATTCGCCCTAATATGATGGAATGGGATGAGACCCAACATTTTCCGGTTGAATTATTTCACAAATTAGGCGAATTAGGTTTAATGGGTGTTCTTGTACCAACAGAGTACGGTGGTTCCGGTCTTGGTTATTTTGAATATGTTACCGTTGTAAGTGAAATAGCTAAAGTATGTAGTTCTATCGGGCTATCTGTAGCGGCACATAACTCTTTATGTACCGGGCATATATTATATTTCGGTAGCGAAGAACAAAAGAAAAAATACCTTCCTAAATTAGCAACAGGTGAATGGATAGGAGCTTGGGGACTTACTGAAGCAAATACAGGCAGCGATGCAGGTAATATGAAATGCACTGCAACAAAAGACGGTGATAATTGGATATTAAATGGTACTAAAAACTGGATTACACACGGTAAAAGTGGTAATGTTGCAGTAGTATTGGCACGCACAGGTGAGCCAAGAGCCAAAAATAATGTTACTGCTTTTATTGTAGAAAAAGGCACTCCCGGATTTACTGCCGGCAAGAAAGAAAATAAATTAGGTATGCGTGCCAGCGAAACAGCAGAACTTATTTTTGATAATTGTATCATTTCAGACGCTCAGCGTATGGGTAGTATTGGCGATGGCTTTCATCAAGCAATGAAGGTTCTTGATGGTGGTCGTATTTCTATTGCGGCTTTATCTTTAGGTATTTCAAAAGGAGCTTATGAAGCATCTTTAAAATATGCACAAGAACGCCAACAGTTCGACCAACCGATAGCTAACTTTCAAGCTATTGCGTTTAAATTAGCAGACATGGCTACCCAAATTGAAGCGTCGGAATTACTTATTTATAGTGCTGCCGACAGAAAAAATAAAGGTCTTAAAATGACAAAAGAGTCTGCAATAGCTAAATATTATGCATCGGAAGCTTGTGTAAGAATTTCTACCGATGCAGTACAAATTTTTGGTGGTTACGGTTATACTAAAGACTTTCCGGTTGAAAAATTTTACAGAGACAGTAAATTATGCACTATTGGCGAGGGTACTTCTGAAATTCAAAAATTAGTAATTTCAAGAGATATACTTAAATAAACAAAATTAAAAATATATAAAAAAGGAATAGTTTATTATAGCTATTCCTTTTTTTATTTTTATTTCATCTGAAAATTGATTCATTTATTAATACATTTTAAATTAAAATATTTAAAAATATATATA
>CAIYTT010000111.1 GCA_903929195.1 uncultured Bacteroidota bacterium | reverse complement strand
TATACTAAAAAGAATTAATCGTTAAAATCCGGGTTTTGTCATGTTTTCTGCCAATTTTACAGACAATAAATAATGGCACATTGCTTGATAAGTAAATAATATCAGATAAGTAAATCAAAAGTAAATAAATACAATACATTTTATGGCAAAAATTATAGGAATAGACTTAGGTACCACCAATTCATGCGTATCGGTAATGGAAGGCAATGAGCCGGTGGTTATAGCAAACGATGAAGGACGCAGAACCACTCCCTCGGTAGTAGCATTTTTGAAAAACGGTGAGCGTAAAATAGGAGACCCTGCAAAACGTCAGGCTATTACCAATCCTATTAATACGGTGCAATCCATTAAGCGTTTTATGGGTCGCAGATATGATGAGGTAACCAATGAAATTTCACATTTCACTTATAAGGTTACAAGAGGTGATAACAATACACCACGTGTTGATATTGATGGTCGTCTTTATACACCACAAGAAATATCGGCTATGATTCTTCAAAAAATGAAGAAAACAGCAGAAGATTTCTTAGGTTATGAAGTTACAGAGGCTGTAATTACAGTACCTGCTTATTTTAATGATGCACAAAGACAAGCAACAAAAGAAGCAGGCGAAATAGCAGGCTTAACAGTAAAGCGTATTATTAATGAACCTACAGCTGCTGCTTTAGCTTATGGACTTGATAAACAACACAAAGACAGTAAAATTGCCGTTTTTGACCTTGGCGGTGGTACTTTCGACATATCGGTATTAGAGCTTGGTGATGGCGTTTTTGAAGTGAAGTCAACAAACGGTGATACCCATTTAGGTGGTGATGACTTTGATAAAGTTATCATGGATTGGTTATCAGACGAATTTAAGAAAGAAGAGTCTATGGATCTTCGTAAAGACCCAATGGCTTGGCAAAGACTAAAAGAAGCATCAGAAAAAGCGAAAATAGAATTGTCTTCTTCTCAGGAAACAGAAATAAACTTGCCTTATATCACAGCTATCGATGGTGCTCCAAAACACTTAGTACGTAAACTTAGCCGTGCTAAATTTGAACAATTAGCAGACAGCTTGATTGAAAGAACGTTAGAACCATGTCGCAAAGCACTAAAAGATGCAGGTCTTACTGCTGCCGATATTGATGAGGTTATTTTAGTTGGTGGCTCTATACGCATACCTAAAGTGCAAGAAGTAGTTGAAAAATTCTTTGGTAAAAAACCACATAAAGGAGTAAACCCAGATGAGGTTGTAGCTGTAGGTGCTGCTATACAAGGTGGTGTAATGACCGGTGAAGTAAAAGATGTATTATTGTTAGATGTAACTCCTCTTTCTTTAGGTATAGAAACAATGGGTGGTGTTATGACTCGCCTTATCGAATCTAATACTACAATACCTACCAAAAAGAGCGAAACATTCTCTACTGCAAGCGATAGCCAGCCAAGTGTAGAAATTAATGTTTTGCAAGGTGAAAGACCAATGGCTAAAGACAATAAGAATTTAGGCAGATTTATTCTAGATGGCATACCACCTGCACCAAGAGGCGTACCGCAGATAGAAGTTATCTTTGATATTGATGCGAATGGTATTTTGCATGTAACTGCAAAAGATAAAGGCACCGGTAAACAACAAAATATACGTATTGAAGCCGGTAGCGGACTGAATAAGGAAGAAATAGAACGCATGAAGAATGAGGCTAAAGCCAACGAGGAAAGTGATAAATTAGTGCGTGAGCGTGTAGAAAAATTGAATAAAGCAGATGGCTTAATATTTAATTCCGAAAAACAATTAAAAGATAACGGAGATAAAATTTCTGCACCAAAAAGAGCTGCTATAGATGCTGCAATGGAAAAACTAAAAGCTGCTCATAAAGCAGAAGATTTAGCCGGCATAGACAAAGGCGAAGAGGAATTGAACGCTGCTTGGATGGCTGCAAGCGAAGAAATATACAAAGCAGGCAACCAACAAGGTGGCGCACCTACTCAAGAAGATGCACATAGCAATGCAGGAGCTAAAGACGGTGGTGTTGCTGATGCAGAATATGAAGAAGTGAAATAAATTATATGCTTAATGCACTTAAAAAAGGAACTTACACATTGTAGGTTCCTTTTTTTAATTTGGTAATAAAGTTATATTCATTTTTTAGTATTATAAAAGATGTTTTGTTCTTGGCCAATTTGATAAAAGTAAGCAGATGGTATGTAAGGCTTGTTAAACCCGTCTTTTGTAGTTAGAACCTAACTAATTCGGGGTGGCTAAATAACTCAGCAATAGTTAATTGAAATAAAGTAGGTGTAGGTAACTATAAATATAGTTGCTTCATCTCTGAAATCTAAGCCCTAAGTATTTATCAAAATGTATGGCTGCAAAGGTTTAGACGAATGTCGTTTCATAAACCATGCAACCTAAATTGAAAGATAGTCGCTAATAAAGAAAGCTGGTAATGGATTTTGTAGCAACCACTAATTCATTATCAATATATATTGCATTCCGATTTTTCCACTGTAATGCAGTTGGAATTTTATCAAAAAAGATATTGATAATCAATCAGTTAAGTCAATTATCAGGTTTCAAACGCAAAATCCGAGTTAAATAAGCCCTATCTACTTTTTATAAACTTTTACACTGAAGGTATAGGTCTCCATTTTCTCAATTTGCTGCTCGCGACTTAACTTGCTGAATTTGGTAGTTTTACCAAAATGGATTTTATTTATTTTAGGGGTATTCTCTAATAGGTCGAAAAGTGCTTTAGTGCTTACCGCATATGTATTCGATTCGCCTTGCATGCCAATAGCTGTTAAAAGAGCAATTATATTACCGTTTGCATCAATAACAGGTGCTCCACTTTGCCCGTGTTGTGCGGGCAGTTCAAGTGTATATTGCATTTCATTTCCTTCAAATCCGTTTTTAGAACTTATATAACCTTCGCTATATACTTCTTCATCTTTAGGGAAACCTAATGTAAATATTTGCGAACCTAAGTTTGCCTTATTATTTATAATTGCATAGGGTAAATCTCCTTTCGAGAAATGGAAATTCTTTTTGTCAACTTTTAAAATAGCCACATCGGTCTTTTCATCATGTGCTACAAGACTTGCTTTAAAATACTCACCCTCTTGGTTTTGAATATAAACAGAATCAAATTTGCCATTATTAATTACATGCGATGCAGTTACAAAATAACCATCGTTACTTAAAGCAAAACCGGTACCTGTGTATTTTACAGAAGATGGTGGCGCGGGTTGCAAAGTAGTTTTTTTATTAATACTGTCAATAGCTATTTTCTGATTCTTTTGTTCTGTTTTTATATGCTCTACCTCTCTGCTTATAATATTATACTGCGAATTATTCTTTTTTATCGACGGTGTTACTATCCAATAGGTAATGGTAGATGTTAGTAAAGCTACTGTTGCTGCAACAGCTGCTGTTTTACGATAGGGTTTTGTTATAGATATGATTCGGGTAAATAAAGATTTTATTTTTGTTTCCTTATTATTTTCTGCTTCTATGTCTTGTAATAAATTGCGGAATTTTTGCTGCTTGGCACTATCTGCTAAAGAGTTAAGTAAATTGATACATTCATTAAATTCGTTTGCGAATTTTAAATCCGTATTCAATAAATTCTTTAGGGCAACACTATCACTTTCAGATAATGTTCCGTTTAAGTAGGCTTCAGCTGTTTCCCATATTTTATTTACAAATGGCATAATGTTTTCATTTTACTTAGCTTGCTCGTTGTAAAACAATTTACGTAAGCGAGTAAGGCATTTATACTTTTGATTCTTTGCATTTTCCGGGTTGGTATAACCGAAATCTTTTGCTATTTGCTGCATACTTTTATCTTGATGATAATAAGATTTAAGCAAAGAGCGACAAGGTTCACCAATCTGGTCTAACGCGTTATTTAATTGTTCATAATGCAGTTCACGCTCCTTATGTACATTAATATCTTCGTTATAGCTGCCATTACCCATTTCAGTGTCTTCTATATTATCAAACAATGAAACAGGGTCTTTATGTAACTTTTGAAGTTTTTTTAACCACAAATGCTTACATATAGATAGCAGATAAGTGTTTATACTACAAGTAAGTCTAAAATTCTCGTCTTGTACTTTGTTATACAATACTACCATAGCTTCTTGAAAAATGTCTGCAGCATCTTCCGATGTGCCTCCCTTTTTTATAAGCCAACCATTAACTATAGGATGATTAACCCTATAAATTTGTGCAGTGGCTACTCTGTCGCCCGCAGCAAGTGCTGTTAATATTTGTTGGTCTGTATTGATAGAACTTACCATTAATACTCAATTGAATGAAAAGTAACCCAAAGTTCACTAAAATGTTTGATATTCTGCTTTTTTAAATTCTAATAAAACCATTTCAAAACTTTAAAACTTAGCCGGTAATACCCCAGACTTTTAGTATTTGCTCTGCATGATTTTTAGAGTCTACTTTTTCTATAATATGCTCTATTTTGCCGGTTTCATTAATTAAAAAAGTAGTTCTTAATGTACCCATATATTCTCTGCCCCATAACTTTTTTTGTGCCCACAATCCATATTCATTTACAATCTTTTTGTCTGTATCGGCTAATAAAGTAAAGGGCAACGAAAATTTTGTTTCAAATTTTTTATGGCTTTTTTCATTATCTACACTTATACCCAGTACTACTATGCCTAAGTCATTTAGTTTTGTAAAGTTATCGCGCAGGTTACAAGCTTGCACAGTGCAGGTAGTGGTATTGTCTTTAGGGTAAAAATACAAAGCTACTTTTTTGCCTTTAAAATCGCTTAATGATACTACGTTATTATTTTGGTCTTTCGCTGAAAAATCCGGTGCTGTATCGCCTTCTTGCATTTCTTACTGTTTATCTTGTAAAATTTAAATTATAACTACTTGTATTTCCACATTCATCTTCTGCTTTAAATAGAAGTTGATGTTTGCCTTTACTGCAATGTTCATCAAATTTATAAAAGAAAAGATTACCATGTTGTTCAAAACAAATCCAATTACCATCTATTGTGCCACTAAATGCAGCAACCGATGTCATTGCGTCTTTTACTTCAAAGGTAATTTCTTTTGCCTTAGAAAAATTAGTAGTGTTTTGTATTAATTTTATGGTAGGTGCTAAAGTGTCTAAAGCCAGCCAATACGTACCAAAATTTCTTTGTTTGGCAACATACCAACCCATTTCAGTAAATTCTGCTCTCTTACCTTCTATTTCCTTTCCATTACTGTAAAGCATTGCAACTTTTCTTCTTAGCTCAAATGGAAAGGGAACTTTTGCCCTCATTTTCAATTCAAAATTATGATGAATAGGTATATATGGATAATGTAAATCATATTTATCAGATAAGCCCTCGTCATATTGGTTTACTTTGAAACGAAAATTAATATCATCATATAATTGTTTTTCATCTAAAACAAAAGAGATACTTGGGTTATTAAATTCATTTTTGGTATTTACTTTAAATTTCACTAATTCTGCCGACATTTCAGTTAGTGCAGGTAAAGCAGGTGCGGCTTTTGCTACAAAAATGATGTTGCTTTTATTCTCTTTATCATCAATAAGTTCTATTCTTATTGTGTAGCATCGGTTTTCTGTTAATTGTATTCGCCCTTTATTTGTATTTAAATCACTAAATAGTTTACTCAATCTGTTTCCCGGTGTTTGAAACAGGCATTGAACCCATTTATGCTCTAGCTCCTTTGTTTTATAATCGGCATAGCTGTTAATATAGCGAGTCTCTTCGTAGCCTATATTGTCTAATATTACTGTTGCTTGCAAACTGTCGTCTTTAAATAAATTTGTTTTATAAAATGCGAGTGTATTGGTACTGCTATCCATAAAATCATCGGCATTAATGCCAATACCTATTACTCCTGCATTTATTATAAATGTATCTTTTGGTATATATTTTCCGGCATTATCTTGTATTGCAGGTACATATATGCTGTCTTTTTTTAGGAGCGTTGCAGTTATTTTAGCATCTTCATATATATTACCTGTATAAAATACTATTTCTGCCGGCACAGGGGGTAGGTGGTCTATTATAGGAAGTCCAAATAATTCAGGGTTTAACGGATGCTCATTTTTTGTATTTCTTATTTCAAAATGTAAATGAGGGGCTGTTGACGAGCCTGTATTGCCCGACCACGCTATTTGTTCTCCTTTTTTAACCGGAAATTCTGTTGGTAAGAGTGTTAAATCAACATCCCACATTCTTTTTTCATACTGTTTTTCTTTTACATATTTTTGTATTTCAGGCATAAAATCATTTAAATGGGCATATAGTGTAGTATAACCGATAGTATGCGAAATATAAATTGCGTGACCAAAGCCACCCTTATCCATTTTTATTCTGGATATATAACCATCGGCTGCGGCATATACTGCTTCATTTTCTTCACCTTTCGTTTTAATATCTAAACCACTGTGAAAATGACCGGGACGACATTCGCCAAAATTACCTGCTAAAAAAATAGGAATACCCAACGGATTTCGGAAATAATCTTGTGGATAATCAGAATTCTTTTTGTCCGATTTACTTTGTGCAAATACAATAGAGGTTAAAAATAAGAGTGGTAAAAAAACAAATTGTTTCATAGCTATAAAGGTAATTAATGTATGAAATTGATAGGTATTTTTTATTTAGGTAAATTTATAAAACAAAAAGATTTAATGCAATGCTCTTAAATACTGAAATAGATTAACTTACAGACCTTTAATAGCTAAATAATATGAATGAAATAAGAAATGAGTCAGACTTTTTACTGTATTGGGGTGAAGACGGCAAAATACATGCACAAGTTATAATAGGTGATGAAACAGTGTGGGTTTCACAAAAAAGTATGTCGGAAATATTTGATATTGATAGAAGTGTCATTACTAAACATCTAAAGAATATATTTGAAGCTGATGAATTACTCGAACATTCAGTGTGTGCAAAATTTGCACATACTGCTACAGATGGAAAAAAATATAGTGTATTATTCTATAACCTCAATGCTATTATTGCAGTAGGCTATAGAGTCAACTCCTATAAAGCTACAAGATTTAGACAATGGGCTACAAGAATATTAAAAGAATACTTAATTAGGGGTTTTGTTCTTGATGACGAAAGATTAAAACAAGGAAATCTAATTTACTATTACCACAATGTTCACAAAACTCCTTTTGTGAACATTGTGTAACCAGGGTGCTTTTAGTGGCATAAATTATAGAATAAACGGGATACCCAAAGTAGTAAAAGTGCCTATACAATTTTTTTGCCACGCATTGCATCTTTAATTGCTGCATCCATAACCCTTTCTGCATAAGGTCGCGATATTTCATTTAATGATTCTGTACATTGTTGAATTTTATTTTTGTCCTTCTCATTTATAGCTATCATTAATTCTTGCATAGATGCTTTTGTAATTTCTATTTCTTCATTTGTAAGCAATTCATGGTGTTTATGCAGAAACTTTTCTGTTGTCGCCAGCATTTGTTCAGCCTCGGTTGTGGCTTCTACCAATGCTCGTGTGCCTATATCTTCTTTAGCGTGCGATAAAGAATCCCATAGCATACTTTCTACTTGTTCATCGGTAAGTCCGTATTGTGGTTTTACATCAATGCTTTGTTCTATACCGCTTCTTAATTCTTTTGCCGATACTTTTAGTATTCCGTCAGCATCAATTAAAAAAGTTACTTCTACTTTCGGTAATCCTGCCGGCATTCCGGGTATGCCTGTCAAATTAAATTCGGCTAATTTGCGATTATCAGTAACCATATCCCTCTCGCCTTGATACACAGCTATTCGCATACTTGCTTGTCCGTCTTTTTGTGTAGTATATTGGCGACCCGCTTTAACCGGTATTTTTGAATTACGAGGTATCAAAACATCCATTAATCCACCCATTGTTTCAATACCCAACGATAGCGGTGTTACATCCAGCAAAAGCATCTCTTTATTATTACCAGCCAATATATCGGCTTGTATGGCGGCACCCAATGCTACAACCTCATCCGGATTTAATTGGTCGTATAATTCTCTGCCAAAAAATGCCTTTACACATTCCTTAACCAAAGGCATCCGTGTAGAACCACCCACCATTACAACAGCATCTATCTGTGTCGCTTTTAAGCCTGCATCTTTCAATGCATTGGCACAGCAAGTAATTGTTCTATCTATTAGGGGCTGTATCAATCTATTCAATTCCCCTTTTGTAATACGCAGCTCTTTACCATTGGCACTACCTTCAAATACTTCGTAATAGGTTAAGAATTTTTTAGCCTTTTCAGCCATCATTCTCAACTCCTGTTTATACGATTTATTGTTTATGTCGGCAATATCAATAGCATCACTCCAAAAGTTTACAATTAAATTATCAATATCATCGCCACCTAAATAGGTATCGCCATTAGTAGCTAATACTTCAAAAATACCATTATTAATAGTAAGTATAGAAATATCGAACGTACCACCACCCAAATCATATACAGCTATTGTTTTTTCTTCGTGTTCCTTCATACCCAAGCCATAAGCAAGGCTTGCAGCAGTAGGCTCATTAATAATACGCAATACATCTAAACCGGCTAATCTGCCTGCATCTCTCGTTGCCTGTCTTTGGGAATCATTAAAGTATGCCGGCACAGTAATTACCGCTTTTGTAACACTTGTTTTAAGTATATGCTCTGCTCTTTTTTTTAATTCTTTAAGTATATAGGACGATAAATCTATGGGTGAATAAAACTGATTTCCAATTTGTATTTTTACTAGTGCATCCGTATCATCGTCAATAATGGTATAAGCAAAGAAACCGGCATCTGTTTTTATATCTTTATAAGACTTGCCCATAAGCCGCTTAGCAGAATAGATAGTGCGTTCGGGTTCATTAATTAAAAAATCTATTGCCTGCGTACCTACAGTTACATTCCCATAAGCATCAAAATAGACTATAGATGGCACTAAAGCCAAACCGTCTATTTCTTTAAGAGCAATCGGTTGTTTGGTATCCTCTCTTACTATTGCTATAAGGCTGTTTGTAGTACCTAAATCTATACCTACTATTGTATCATTTTGTTGTAAACTCCCGGTTGCTATGTTAATGGCTACTTTGCCCATAATTTAATTTTAATATCGGCAAAGGTAATGTATGCCTTCATTAATTGCATAATTGTACTTAATAGTTTAGTTGTATAGCCCTATTTATATGCTACTATGTTTATTTTAACGGAAATAAAAAAGGCTGTCAGAATTTTTAGATTCATGACAGCCTCGTTTATATAAATAAAATAATATACTATTTACGGTTTATAATAAATTTGCCATTGTTAATAATAGTATTTGTGCCTACAATTTTGTAGCCATACACGCCCGGAACAAAAGAAGCTGTATTAATTTCAGTTTTAGATTCATTCATTTTATAAGTACCCATTTCTCTGCCAAGTACATCGGTAATAATGATATTCAAAGGCTGTGTTAAAGGCTCACTGCTTGTAAAATAGACATTATCCGTAGCAGGGTTGGGCATTACATTAAAGGTAGTAGTAGTATTATTTACATTGTTTACTCCGGCATGTAATCTCCAGCAACCTAAAATATCAGACGAGTCTGCTGCTGTACCGGCATGACGTAAAGAATAAAAATCTTCTAATGTACGCAATACATTAAAATGATTAAAAGTAAAATTATAAGTTCCGCCTTGCACCATAGGGCCTATAAATATGGTAGGTATATTATTAGTTCCTAAAAAATCGTCTTCATCAAATGTAATTATATACAATGAATTATTTGCAATTGTCCACTGCTTAAAAGTATCAAGCTTGTTTTTTAACCAGGTATCACCGGCAGGAATAGACAAATTATGCATGTCATTAATTTCATTGGGTATTACATACGAAATAGTTGGTAAAGTAGAGTAATTAGCTGCTGTAGGGAATGAGGTAAACGGCACATCAACAGAATTGGGTAATTGATGCGTACCGGTACCTAACCAATATACAGCAGGGTTATGTTTACGTACATAGTTACCTGATGAAACACCACTAAAACCTAAGCTTGGCAAATCTTCGCTATATGTAATAAAACTTTTACCTGCATCAATTAGTTCTGAGCCTAAATTATCAGTAGTAAATGGATAACCGGCAGGTGGATTGTCATCAGTATTACCTTGATTACTGCCTGAGAAAAAATCAAGATAATTAGGCTGGCTTGGGTGTTCAATAGCATAAGACTTTGTAAAGACAGCAGTATAAGGGTTGCCTGCTGTTACTAAACCATTAATATAAGGGGCAAGGCTATTACCTATAATGTCTGAATAGGAATAGTTTTCCATTATTACTATTACAATATGGCTTGGTGCTGTCGGTAACTGTGCTTTACTTTGCTGCTTAAAACAAAATAAAGAAATGAACATAAAAGATATTCCAAGTACTTTAGAACGTAGAGATTGTATCATACTATTTTTTTTGTAAAATTAGAAAGTATTTTAGCATTGGAAATGTCATGTATATTATCATTTTATTAAGCTATTGAATTACACCACTATATATTAAATCATTTTTGTCTTTTCTATTAGTATCTTTTATAAAGTAAGTGTTTTCAATTACCTTTGGCATAAAACTACATGAAAAATCTTATACGTTTCGATTGGGCTGTGAAACGCCTATTACGCAATAAAGCGAACTTCGGTATTCTGGAAGGCTTTTTGAGCGAACTGCTAATGGAAGATATAAAGATAGAAAGTGTTCTTGAAAGCGAAGGCAACAGACAAACAGCAGATGATAAAACCAACAGAGTAGATATTTTGGTACAAAATTCTATTGGCGAACTTATTATTATTGAAATACAGAATAATTATATGACCGATTATTTGTTGCGTATGTATTATGGTACATCCAAAATAATAACCGACAATATGGTTATTGGTATGCCCTACAGCATGGTTAAAAAAGTAATATCTATTAATATTGTGTATTTCGATTTAGGGCAAGGCGAAGATTATGTATATCATGGTACAACTAATTTTATTGGTATTCATAAAAAAGACGTATTAAAACTATCTAATACGGAAGAGGGTATTTATCATACTTTAGATATTGCAAAAATATATCCGGAATATTATATTATTAAAGTAAATCAGTTTAACGAAACTTCCGAGAATACATTAGATGAATGGATACATTTTTTTAAGAACCAAGAGGTAAAAGAAGATACGAAAGCAAAGGGACTAAAAGAGGCTAAAGAAGAACTGGATGTAATGAAGCTAAGCCCTATAGAACGAAAAGAATATGAAGCCTATATTACAGACTGGAGAGATAATTATGGTGTAATAGTTGGTAATTATAATAAAGGAAAATTAGAAGGAAAGATTGAGGGCATGATTGAAGGAGAGAAAAAGGGGAAAATAGAAGAAAGAAAGGATAATATAATAAAAATGCATAAAGAAGGTATTAGCATAGAAATAATTGCGAGGGTAACAGGTTTAAATGTTGAAGAAATTGATAGAATAATTGAAAATGAATAATCATATATATTAATTAAAAAATACTTTAGATCCTGACAAGATATACTTACACCTTTTTTCTATTAGTATCTTTTATAAAGTAAGTGTTTTCAATTACCTTTGGCATAAAACTACATGAAAAATCTTATACGTTTCGATTGGGCTGTGAAACGCCTTTTACGCAATAAAGCTAACTTCGGTATTCTGGAAGGCTTTTTGAGCGAACTGCTAATGGAAGATATAAAGATAGAAAGTGTACTTGAAAGCGAAGGCAACAGACAAACAG
>CAIYTT010000110.1 GCA_903929195.1 uncultured Bacteroidota bacterium | reverse complement strand
GGCAGTTAACCAATGTCGCGCAAGGTTGTGAGGCATCAACCGGTCATCATCAACCACTGCCCACTTCCCAAATCCTGCACGCATCAGATTGCCATATACTTGAGACCCAAAAGCAAAGTTTGATAACTATTTTAATGAAGCTAAACCTATATTTAGTGATTGGCAAAGACTTAAAATAAGTGAATATTATTATGGTATAGATTCTGTTTATAATAAATTAATAGATGTAACAACTACTAAAATGCAGGGTTTTTCTTTTAGCGATAAAATTAACAAAGAGATGAATATGGATGATATGAAAACTACCATTGCCAAATCCCCTGTAACAGAAATTTTGCTAATGTTTGCACTACTTGTTGTTATGCATATATGTATTATTGCACCCTATATTGCGGCTCCAAGGCATACAGGCAATACACCGGGTAAACGATTAGGTAAAGATGTTGTAGTTGGTGGGGATATTTCAAATAGAATTTAAAAATATTAAAAATTTACAAAGTGATAGAATTAAACGTATTAAGAAAACTTACCAAAGCACAGCTAATTACACCCATAAAAGCAGGTCAGGTATCAAAAGAAGATATTAGCCAATTGGTAGTAGAGGGTAAATTAACAGAAAGCGATATTAATAATGAATTCAGTTTTACTACTGCTGAACTAAAAATTATTTTAGGTCCATTGTACGAGGACAAATTGAAAAGGAATCTTTATAGTGATGAAGAATTTATTGATGTTGTTAAAAAACTTCTTAAAGACGGCATTTTTACTAAAGAAGACCTAAAGCCTATTTTTAAAGAAAATATTAAACACGAAATATATTCTGAATATAGAACTTATGAAATATTAAATATCGGAATTTTAAATCAAGATGATTTAAAACAAATTCATATAGATAATATTTTACAAGGTCATTATGATGAAAACAAAATTATAGACCTTAAAAATAAAGGTATATTAGAAGAACATGATTTAGAACCAATTATTGCAGAAGATTTTTTCCTTGAGCTATACCCGCAGGGTAGTAAGGTTTGGCATTTGGGGGCTATAGATGAAAGCCAAATTCCTGATTTACAGCCCAATCGTGTTGATGTATTTACTTTAGGTATTTCGGGTTCGGGTAAATCTTGTTTCTTAGCCGGGTTATTGACCTATGCCGATAAAATAGGAAAATTAAGTATGCTTATTGACAATACCTATGGTTATGATTATGGGTCGAAGTTAATAGATAATTTAAATGAAGAAGTTTTACCTCCGGCTACTCCTGTAAATCTGATTCAATATATATCTTGTGATTTTAGAGGTGAAAAAAAAGACGATAAACACCCTGTAACTTTCATAGATATGGCAGGCGAAAATTTCCAAAATTGTTTTGCTAAATCAATAAATGAAATACCACCAAAAGTAAAAAAATATCTATTTGGCAGCAATAACAGAAAATTATTTTTCTTATGTTTGGATTACCAACAAGATTCAGTAAAAAATAATAACAATAGAACCAGACAAAAAAATCAATTTGATTATATTTTGAAATTTTTGGAAAAAAATGGCACACTAAAAACAACGGAAGCCATTTGTATTGTTGTTACCAAATGGGATATGTGCGAAGATACTAGCCCTGATGCCGGCATAAAATTTTTACAAAGCAAGTACATGAGTTTAATAAATTTATGTAAAGAATACCAAGAAAAATATAAAGTTGATTTTCGTATTTTTCCTTTTAGCTTAGGAGTGCCTGATAAAAGAGGAAATTTTATTTATAATAACAATGATTCTTCTTTTATATTTAAATGGTTAGTAAGTTTTCTACCAAAAATTAAAAAGGCCAATGGGTTATTGAAAATTTTTGGATAATATAAAAAATAACACTTAATATAATTCTATTATTTTTTTTGAGTTAAATTACAATAAATTTATTTTATGGAAATTAATAATGAAAATATTTTTGCTCTAATAGTGTGGGGTACAACCGGGGGAGCGAAATGTTTTTTCTCAAATAATATTAATGAAAAAACAATTAAATTAGATAAGTTAGATGTTGTTAGAGAACATATTTTCGCTGATAAAACAAATATAAAATTTTATTGTATTGAGCAAAGCCAAGAATATAATAGTTTTACAATTTATCGTACCATAAAAGATAATTTAGGGCGTCCCGGTTATTATGCAATTTCTTTACTTTTTTCTGCAAATAAAAACATTCCAGATGCTTTTTCATATATTATTTTAGACACATTAAGCGATAATTTCTTTACAAAGTTTGTTGATAAAAGTAATGGTAAAATTGATGAGAAAATTAATAACTTAAATATAGAAATTCAAACAGAATTTGCTCCTCAAATATCAAATTTCAATTCCGCAACTTGGCAATTAGTAGATGAGGATATAAAATCTAAAATAATAAGAAAAGAAAAATGTGTAATAAAATATAAAGACAACACTGATTTAGATACAATTTTTAAAAACTATCAGGATGATGAATTAATAAACTATAGTCATGTCTTTTATTTGCCAATTAACGAAACAACTTTAAGCACTAATCTATCCATAAAACCGTTTCCGAAATTTGAAGAAAAATATTCTTTAGAAATACGGATAAAAGAAAAAAACAACACAAACGACCGTTATATAAAAGGATGTAACATAACTATAGAAAAAGATGCTATTAAAATTGAAGATAGTACTTATGTATCTTCCGGCATATATTTATTAAAAGGCTTAACGTTAAAAAATGAAATAAGAATTGAAGTAGATAAAACAGACTTTTATAATGAAGTAATATCTACTAATGGTTTTAAAACTAACGTAAAAGATACAAGCGATAAAAAGAAGAAATATATAACCATTGAATTAGAACCCAAACCGAAACTATACGATTTATATATAGAACCAAGAGATAATGGAACCGGTAAATTATTAAAAGAAGCCGTTTATACACTTTGGATAAATAATGAACCTGTAAAAAATACAACACAGCATCACAATGGCTCTTTGGTAATACGGCAAGCAAATCAAAAAGACAAATATTTAATAAAAATTGAAAAAACAGGGTATGAATTTATAAATATTACAGATTCGCAAGTAAAAACGGAAATATTAAATAATCTCGATGAAAAAGAAATAAGAGTAAGTGGCTATCTAAAAGAAATACCCGCAAAAATTGATGCTCAAAATAAACTTACAAACGAATTTCAAATAGGGGAGGCTAACAAAGCGGATATAAAAAAAAATGGTTCTGGAAATCAAGTAAATAATAAAGAAAAAGAGAAAATAACGGAAGCCAATGATACTAGGGCAAGAGAACATATAAGTGGAGATACAAAAAATAAAGAATCTGAAAAGAAAAAATCTAATAAATCAAAAATAATTATATTAGCATCCGCAATAGGTTTTGCATTAATTGCCGGAATTATAATCTTTTTTTCTTGGCAAGGGCAACAAAAAAAAAAGGATATAGAAAGTAAATTAAACAGCGATACTGTTGCATACAAAAATCTTGCTTCAAATTATTTAAATGATACTTCAAAAAAAACGGAATATACCGTACGTAAGTATATAGATAGTAATAATAAGTATAAAAATGATATTGATTCTCTTTATATATTATTAAACTCAAATAATAAGCCTTATAGTTATACTGATTCTGTTATTAAAAAATTTTATATAATTTTAAGAACTGACAGTAATAACTTTGTAAAAGGTAAGGAAAAAAAAATTGAAGATACCTCCGGTACAGATAAAAAAGAAAACGCAGAAAAAAACGGACCAGTTATCCCTGAAAATAAAAAAGAAGATAAAAATAAAGAAACAAAAAAAGTTGATAAAAAAGACGATAAAAAAGCGAACACTAAAGAAACACATACAGACAACTCCCAAAAAACAGATTCTAAATCAGATGCACCCAAATCAGATGAAAATAAAATAGATGTAGATAATTATATTTTATTTTACAATGTTAATATTGATAATATAGATGCAAATAATGGAAAGTATAATCCTAAGTCTGTTAAGAAGAAAATTGATGAAATAGATAAAGATTTAAATAAAAAAATTGATGATAATACTAAAAAAGAATTAAAAGCTATAAAAAGAAAATTACAAAATATGTTAAAAGAGAATTAAATATATTTTACACGCAACTATGTGAGAAATAAATAAATAAATAATAATATATATATGAACACCTCTTTTTTTTCAAGTAAATATTTTAGCATAATTGCTGTTATTGTTATTATTAGCATTGTTGTTTATTTTATGAGTAGAACACCTCATAAATCTGGGGAGGATGTTGTAATAAATGGCAGTGCACTTTATAAAAAATTAAAAAGTGATGATATAAATGACCTCGGAAATAAAGGATATAATGCTTTAGAATACCATAGAATTAAAGATAAAATTAGTGATTTAGTAAAAGAAACCCCACCACTAATTACAACAAAAGAATATAATGAATTAATTAATTTGCTAGATGCAAAATTTTTATTGAAATTAGAAGATACCGTAATAAATGTAATCACCAAGGAAGAGAGTGCCAAAAATATATACGCATTAGAAAAAGAATTACATAATTTCAGTTCAGACAACCCTGCAAACAAAAGCTCTGTTATTACTATCAATAATTTTACACGTAGTTTTAAAAGTGCTCTTTCGTTAAAAGAAAGAACAGAAAATTATACTACAAATGAGCCTTGGCAAGAAGAAACATCAAGAAATTACATTAATGAAATAGATAATTATATAAAAGACAACTATTTAGGGAAAAACAAGAGTTTAACGGGACAATTAAGGGTTTGCAAAACAAATGTAGATGATTTTAAATTTGTACATGATAAGTTTGAAAATTACAAAAGGATAAAAACAAATGATGAATGGAAAAATTGTAAACCTGAAAGCTGGTTTTCTACAAGTAAATATTATAGAGATACCTGTTTTGTGAAAAAATCTCAAATAAAATAAGTAATTTAATATGAAAAATATACTTTTAATAATCTTTTTTTTAAATTTATTTTTTGTTGTAGGTTCTGCACAGAAAAAGCAATCGGTTGATAAACAAAAATTTGATATTTTATCTAAAAAGTATGATTCTCTTGTAAAGATAATATCAAACACAGATAGCATAGGGATGTTAAAAGAAAAAGTTAGTCTGCAAGCCAAAATAATACAAAAACAAAACGCTTTAGAAATGTTAAGCAATGAAGTTGATTCTTTAAAGAAAGATACAGCACAATTAAAAAGCAAAATAACAGTACTATTAAATGAAAGAAGCAGTAATGTAAATAATGAAAAAAAACACCAATAACTACGAAGATTGCAAAAATATATTATTACAAGGTATAAGAAATGAATTAGATAATTTTTACCAATCTGCAGACGATAGTAAAGATAATTTGTATGACTTACGCGATAGGTTTAAAAAAATAGATAAATATGCTACTCCGGAAATTAAAAAAAATATATACGATACAATAAATCGCATTAGTAAATATTGTGTTGTAATTTCTAATTGCAAATCTGTTTTATCAAAAGCATTTGATTTGCATGAAACGAATGCTATAATTGAATCTTTAAATCAATTTGAAGCAAAAAATATGGATACACTCAGTTCATTACAAAAAAATGAAATAAGTAGGAATAAGAAATTATTGCAAGATTATAATAAAATTAGTTGCGAGATTAGAAATTCAATTTTACAATTTTATCAAGACGAAATTTTAGCTAAAACATTAAATATTGAAGTGAAGTCCATTGCATTTACAATTAATGAGAATGTTGGCAAAACGTCTTACCCGTTCTTGTATAAAGAATTATTATTATTAAAAGATGCTGTAATTAAAAACAATCTGAATGATTGTAAAACTATTTACAATAATTTCATGAAAATAAAATGTGATTAATACTTTTGTTTATTTACAAATTAGATTTTTATGGTACTGATTACTGAAAGCCGGAATAATAATATAAGCTTTTTAATGCAAAATGATTATAAAGGTTTATATAATATTTTGGCGAGATACCTAAGTAAAGAACAAATAAATTTATTTGCTTTACCCGAAGAATCAGCTGATAAAAGAAGTATTCGTTGGTATTCAATAATTCCCGGTAGCTATACAAATGCAGACATTATAGATTATGAGCAACTAAAAGATGAAGATAAATATATAGTATTAGATATTATAGAAAATTTAAAAAAAGAAATTGGTATTAAATTAAAAAAACAATCAATTGATTATTGGGAACTTTTTTTTGTAACACCAGCCCTAAAAGATTTAAAAGTAATAGAAATAGATAATAAATATGTACCTGTTATTACACAATGGGGGTGCAATTTTATGCAAGCTACATCTACAATAAGCCCCATAGAGCACGAATTAAAAAAGCCAAGACCCAATACGGCATTGGTTACTGTTGATTTTTATTATAATGATGGTAGTAAAGCTATAAATAAGTTATTTTATCTTGAATATTTAAATGTATATAATGAAAAATACACAGATAAAGAAGGTTATTATTATAGAGGTTTTTGCTTATTGAATTCTAATTTTACGATTTATGATTTAATTAAAAATAATAAAAAATATATACATACGTTTACTGTAACCCCTGATACTACATACAAAGTTATCTTCCCAATATTAACTGATGTACTAATTAAGGTAATAGACCAAAAAGATATTTTATTATGTGATTACCCAATTATTATTAAGTATGATGGTATTGAAACAGATAACAATACAGGTAAAACCGGAATTGTAAAATTAGAAGATTTAGAAACAGGAAAGGATATTACAATAATACAGAAAGATAAACCGGAAAATTTTAAAACCTATAAAATAGAAAAAACAAATAATGAATTTTTATTAAAAATTCATCAGCCTGTTCTTACAAGTGCTACAATAAAAATAGTAAACGATAAAGATGAAATACAACTTAATTATCCATTTTTAGTTGAATATAATGGCAAAACAGATGAATATAATACAGCAGAAACAGGGGTAGTTAATATTAATAATTTAGAAGTTGGCAAAGAAATTAAAGGAATAAATAAAGACAAACCTGATAATTTTCAATTATTTAAAATTGAAGAAGAAAATAATGACTTTATTTTAAAAATATTAAATAAACTCATATCAGTAAAATTAATAGACCAAAAGAAAAATCCACTACCAAATATTCCTGTTTGTTTTACCTATAACGGAAAAATATATAACAAAATTACTGATACTGACGGTATCTGTAAGTTGCCTTTTGATGCATTTAAAGATAAAGAAAAAGTAGCAGCTAAAATTGAACTGCATAAAAAAGATAAAAAGAAAGTTGATATAAAAAAAGTAGTAAACAAAAGCTTTATATTTAAAAATTCACAAACAGAATATATTTTAAAAATAAATAAATTTAATTGGTGGTGGTTGCTTCTTTTATTATTGTTACTACTATTTATTCCATTGAAAAAAGATG
>CAIYTT010000109.1 GCA_903929195.1 uncultured Bacteroidota bacterium | reverse complement strand
GTTAAATTCCTGCAGGAAAACAATCTGATTCATGTCCATTCTCATGCCCATGATGGCAAGCCCCATATCCACCCTCACCAACATTTGCTCCATGATCATCGTCATCATACCGTTTCCTGTTCTTGGGTAATGATTCCAGAATGTACCAAGTGGTACAGTGGCATTCCCTGACGGGTCAATTGTTAAATTATCGCATGCATTGCAATAATAAGGTATGCAATTTGCATCCCACTGTGCAATTGTTCCCATTATTCCATTATAAATTAATTGAGAATCAGCAATATACGTGGTATCTACGATTGCCGACCAATAATTAGCACAAGAAACCATTGATATTGCATGTGGACAATATATGTAATCTTCAAAACCGGCATTTTTTACTAAATTGGTTTGTGCATATAGTTGACTAAAAGAAAATATAATAGATAATATTAATAATCGTTTCATAAAAATTGTTTTAAATAAAAAAGGGGCGTATCAAAAGTCGAAAAATATAAATATATAATTATTATCAATTTCTATAACATTGATTTGCTGCAAAAATATTATAAATAAAAATCAATTTAACATAATTTCGACTTTTGAGACAGCCCTTACGGGTTTTATGTTTTTAAATTAATATTTCATATAAGATTATTATTCCCTCTGCATTTTGAAAAGGGAATTTTATTTTTTATTTTGCTATACAAAAATCGTTTCATAATCCTATTCTATATCTTTTCTACAGCACTTACTATTCTGGCTACTGTTTCTTGTTTGCCTATGAGTTCTGCAATATTAAAAACACCCGGACCATATTTACCACCAACAAGCATAATGCGTAATGGCAACATAACATCGCCTTTTTTAATTGCATGTTGCTGCACTAAATTATTAAAAGTGTGTTCTATTTCCAATAAATTCCATTCTTGGTCTTCTGTATTTGAATATTTATTGGCAAGTGCTACAAAAAAATCCTTCTTTTGTTCGCTCCACTTTTCTTTTATTGTTTTTTCGTCTAAAACAGTAGGTGCTATAAAGAAAAAACTACTTTGTTCCCAAAAATCAGACAATAAAGTGCATCTTTCTTTTACTAAAGCTATCACTTTTTCAAGTTGTTCGGTTGTGGGTTTTATGCCATTTATTTCAAAATAAGGTAATGCAAGTGCCGCCAATGTAGCATTATCGGTATGTTGTATGTATTGGTGATTGAACCATTTTGCTTTTTCAAAATCAAATTTTGCTCCGCCTTTATGCACTCTTTCTATAGAGAATTTTTCAATAAGATCCTCTAAAGTAAAAAGTTCCTGCCCGGTGCCATCGTTCCAACCCAACATTGCTAACATGTTTACAAAAGCCTGTGGCATAAAACCTATTTCCCTAAAACCTTTAGTTATTTCCCCTGTTTTTATATCTGCCCAATTCATGGCAAAAACAGGAAATCCAAGCCTGTCTCCATCTCGCTTACTAAGTTTACCGTTTCCATCCGGTTTTAGTATTAAAGGTAAATGAGCCCATTGCGGCATGTTATCCATCCACCCTAAATATTCCCATAATAATATATGCACCGGAGCACTCGGTAACCATTCTTCGCCCCTGAATGCATGTGTTATTCGCATTAAATAATCATCTACTACTACCGCCAAATGATAAGTAGGCATTCCATCGGCTTTCAATAACACTTTATCATCTACTAAAGAGCAATCAAAAAACACATCACCTCTAATCATATCCGTGAATTTGAGATGCTTTTGTCCGGGCATTTTTATTCTTACAACATAAGGTGTATTATTTTTCAGTAATTCAGCCACCTCTGCCTCCGGTAATGATAGCGAATTTTTCATTTTATGCCTTAAACTATGGTCGTACTGTGGGTTTGTATTTTCGGGTGTTTTATAAATAATACGCATCTGCTCCAAATCTTCGGTAGTATCAAATGCATAATAAGCATGCCCTTCGTCTATTAGTTTTTGTGCATATTGGCGATAATTAGCCTTCCGCTCACTTTGGCGATAGGGTGCAAACGGCCCACCTTTTTCCGGGCTTTCATCGGGTATAAGGCCGCACCAGTTAAGGCAGTCTATTATGTATTGTTCTGCACCTTCTACAAAACGACTTTGGTCGGTGTCTTCAATTCTTAATACAAAATCGCCCCCATGTTTGCGGGCAAATAAATAATTATATAATACAGTGCGTACGCCGCCTAAATGTAAACCACCGGTAGGGCTTGGTGCAAATCTTACTCTTACTTTCATAAATCAAAATTATAAAATAGACGCTAAAATAAAAGGAACACTTGTAAATATAAGTGTTCCTTTTTATGGTTTTAGAAATTATTTATTTAAATACAAATTTTTAAAGTTCCTTATTAATGGTGATGATGATGTGCTGCATGTGCATTTTGTAATTTAAAGAAATCTACTTCTTCAATTGCTATATCATTAAATTTGAACTGTGTTTCAAGGAAAATAAATATTTTTTGAGACATAATATTTAAGTAAGTCTCTTCAAGCATTTTTTTATCTTTCATTACTTTATCTACATAAGAATCTAACCATGCTTTACTTTCGGTATTCCCAATACCAAAATAATTCAATACTTGTGCTTTTACAGTCTCTTCAACCTCTTCTCGGCTTACATTCAGTTTATTTTCAATTATTATTTTATCGGTTATTAGCTGCCAGCGAAGTTGATGCTCGAACGAACCGAATTCATTTTCTACTTCTTCTACTGTTTTTACATTCTCACCACCTTCCATTAGCCAACGTTTCAAGAAAGGAATTGGTAACGAGATGTTGGTATTATGTACTAATAATTCAAAAATCTCATTTTGTAAACGTTCATTTGTTATTCTACCAAATTCTGCAACTAATTCTTTATGTAATTGGTTTCTAAAACTTGTTTCATCAGCAATTTCAGGGTTATTATAGACTTTAGTAAACAATTCTTCGCCTATTTCCAATGGTTTTATGGATGCTATGTTTACTATTTTAATTTCTATATTTTCGTTCGATTTATCATCAGACATATTTAAAGTATCCGCTAAAAATGCATCTAATTCTGCTTCCGTTGCAACCTCACCGGGCATAAAAAATAAGGTTTCGCCTTTTGCTTTACCCATTAATATTTCTTGTATCTTAATAGGTAATTTACTTAGCTCAATTTCTACATCTGCCTCTTCCGGATTATTTTGGTCATCATCTTCTAATTCATTTTCTACTTCACCGTCTAATTTTGTATTCAAGTAAACGAAGTCGTCCTTATCGCTTATAATTTCTTTAAATTCTTTTGTACCGTGTTGTATTTTCAGGCGTTCAATTTCATTGTCAATCATTTTATCGTCAACAATAATTGAATATCTATTAATTGTTGCAGCATGTATTACAGAGGCAATGTCAAATTCAGGCTTCAACCCTATTTCAAATTCAAATTCTACATCAACGGGTTTATTAACATCTAAAGGCAAAGGTTGGTTGCGAGGCAAAACCATTGGACTGCCAAAAATGGATAAATTTTCTTTTTTCAAATACTCTTCCAATTGATAACTTGCTCTATGTGTAACTGCGTCATACATGGCAGATTGACCATGCATTTTACGAATCATACCGGTAGGAACCATCCCCTTACGAAAACCCGGAATAGTTGCTTTTTTTGCATATTCTTTAAGCGACTTTTCAACTGCCGGCATATACAGTTCTTTACTAACATTTATTATTAACTTGTCATGCAGGTTTCCTATATTTTCTCTAATAACTTCTGCCATTTATAAAAACATTTTTTAGTTAAAAAAACACCGGTATCTACACATAATAGGCAAGCTACCGGCAAAATCTATTCAAAAGGGTTGCAAAGGTAAGGCTTTTGTATTATTTTTTATATTTTTTGGAAACGTGTCATTTATACATTGCCCAGATGAATGTAAAATGATATTTGGGCAGTATTTTTTTGTAGTTTATTGATAATGATGTACTTGTATAAAAATAACTGCTCAATAATTGCTCGTTTCGTATTCATAATGTGAAGTTTTTTTTTGCAACCTAATTGGGTTTGTGTGTAAGGTATTTTATTTTAGAATAGCATTTCAAGGTTTAATTGCACTTATTTAGAGCTATTTTGGGTGTTTGTTGTTGTTGGTTATGAGTTTGAGGTTGGGTGTATTTTGTGTGATTTTAGTTTTTGTCTGAACCAAACGCCCGGATAAATACTGTTCGGGAAAAGGATTTTAATGCATTTCGTTATACTCGTGATTTAGTGGCATGTCAAGTGTCCGGATTCGATATGGAATATAATAAAAATATATTCCATATCGTGTCTTTTATATTTAGAGCCTCTACTTTTGTGGCGGAGCCGGTTGAGACATTTGTAAAATAGCCGTATTAATACTTTTTTGTGCTAATATATAATCGGGTTGCAATTTTAAAACTGTTTTCCAAATGCCTATTGCTTCCGGATAACGTTTGTCTAAATAATAATTTACACCTATGTTATAATATATTTCAGCCATATTAGGGTATTTAGGGAATAATTTCAGCACCATATCCATATTATATTTTGCACTATCCGGCTGGTGTAATTTTAAGTAGGCTTGTCCCCTATTAAAATAACCCGAAACATGGGTATTATTTATAGATAACTCTTTATTGATATAGGCAATTCCCTTATGTAAATCTTCAATTTTTTTGCTCTCATCTTTTTCTCGTTCCGACATATTTATATAAGTAGCTGCTACATTGGCATTAATTAAAGTACTGTTTGGTGAAACATTTATATCATGAAAAAACAATACAATATCGTTTTTCCAGTCTTGGTTTCGGGTAATTGTTTTATATCCACATAATCCTGTTAGTGCTACTAATAGGGTTAGTAATACAAATTTACCCTTGTTTTCAAAGTCTATTTTTTCGGCACCTTTATATAAAAAATAGGCTACGGCAATTGCAAAACCCACAGAAGAATGGTATATAAGCCTTTCGCCCATTGTAGCACCAATATTGAAAAATATATTGCATATAAGCATCAAATTAAATAAATAGAATCCTAATGCAAAACATAAGATATTTCTTTTTATTAAGAAATAGAAAAAGGCAAAAACAAGCCCTATATGTGTAAGTAGAGACAACCACACTTTACCATTGGCAAAATCTACATAAGGTATTTGGTTATACGAATAGTCTGCCGAAAGAGGATGCGGAAATAATAATAGCTTTAAGTAATTTAATTGTGTTGAAATTTCGGTAGCTATTTTTTCTATGTCAGTAGCCGCCGCATAAGGATTGTTCATAAGGTCTTTTTCAGAATCCTCGTTCATTGGTGCAACTATTTGCAATCTTATTACCATATAAATGGCTACTACGCCCAAAAAAGGTAGTACAGCCATTATACTTTTAGAAATAGTGTAACCGTTAAATAAATAAAATGCCAGTGGTATTAAAACAACTAAGGTAATAGCATATTCTTTAGACAGAAACGCCAAAAAATAACTTAACAAGCCCACAAATAGCATCCAAGGTTTTTTATGTTCTTGATACTTAAAAGCAAATATGAATGTAAGCGATATAAAAAGCAAAGACATAATTTCATCGCGGCTTTTTACATTTGCAATAACCTCAGTATGTAGAGGATGAATGGTGAAAATAAGGGTGGCAATAAATGCCATTAAGTAATTATTCTTAAAAACAACATACCTTAAAAAATATAACAATGCAATAAGTGATAAAATATACCAAATTACATTAAAGAAATGACGAATATGCATGTCCGGAATAAGCTTTTTGGCTTGTTCGGCTTTAATAGCCACTCCTTTTTGGGTATTTTTTAAGCTATCGGGCAATGGTGGGTTTACACCAAGAAATTGCTGTTCTATAGCAAAAGTAACAATTGATAATGGACGGTATCTCCCTCCAGACAATACATTTCCCGAATTAAATTGCTTATAATAGCTTTCAAATGCATCGCTGGACAGTATTTTAGGTATTCCTGCAAATCCTTCTTGCACATAATCATTTTGCACAATAATTCCTGTATCATCAAGTGCTACTTCATGATTAAATGTATTGCAATAAAAGCCAAATGCCAAAAGTGCAATAATAATAGATTGAATTTTAAAATCATTATACCACACTTTTTTTTGTTCTATTTTAATAACAGTCGGTGTTTTTACAACAGATCCCTGCTTGTTCTTTATATTTGTAACAGGTTTTATGTTGGTGTTTTTTGCCATTATTATTTTTTTTGCCAAATATAATAATTTGAATTTTTAATAAGCAACAAATGTCAATTCTATGTCTGAAAAAGATAGTGAAGAAATGGTAATGTAATTACATATATATAATTAAATAAATGATAGTATTATTCTACATTAATAAAAAAGCAATATACTTCCTTTGGACCATGTACACCAACAACTAAGGTTTTTTCAATATCGGCAGTGCGGCTTGGGCCTGTAGCTATACTTATCATTGAAGGCATATCAGAGCCATATTTTTTCTTTATAAGGTTAAAACCATCACCAATATCATTAACCACCTGATTTAAATAAGCAAAAACAATGTGTATTGGATAAAAAACAGGTGAGGTTCTTCCAAAGTTTTGTTTACTGCTTACCATTATTGAACCTGTTCTTGCTATTAATGCTTCGCATGATGTTATGCAGGCTTCTGCATTTTCAATATGAGGATTTGCAGGTATTAATATATCTATTTTATTATTCTGAAACAGTTTTAATAATCTTTGGTCTGCACATAAAACCAGGTTCCAACCTTTGTTTTCAACTAATATTGTAATATTATCAATTAGTTCTTGTTCGTTTTCGCAAAAGAAGTATTTACCACCAATTTTAATAAAATTCTCAGCAAATAACTCTTCATCCGATACGTTAATACTTGTATATATATCATCTGTCGTTTTATCAACTTCCGGAAATGGCATTGGAATGGGGCTACCACTTAATCCTTTGCGTATTTTCCCAAGTATATTTTCCCTAGCTATGGAAGTTTTAAATGTATGCATAGCATTTTATTGTTTATTTTAACAAAAATAATAAATATAAAGCTAAAAAGGAACAATGATTTACAGTTTATAAATCATTGTTCCTTTTATAATAAATTAAAGAGTATTAGTTGTCGTTTTTTTCTATTTCAGCATTTTCAATATCTTCAGCAGTTACCTCATCGTTATCATTAGCAGCAGGGTCGTCATACAATCTCTTGCCTATTAAACGCTCTAAATCATCTTTAAAAAGAACTTCTTTTTTCAATAATTCTTCGGCTATTTGTTTTACGGTTTCAATTTTATCCCACAATAAATGCTTGACTCTCTTATATGCTTTATCAACCAATATGCGTACTTCATTATCAATCATTTTACCGGTTTCTTCAGAATAAGGCTTAGAGAAACTGTTTTCATTTTGAGGGTCGTAGAAAGATATATTACCTATGTTTTCGTTCATACCATACATAGAAACCATAGCATAAGCCATTCTTGTTACATGTTGAAGGTCGCTAAGAGCACCTGTAGAAATTTTTCCGAAAACAAGTTCTTCCACAGCCCGCCCACCAAGCGACATACACATATCATCCATTAAATGGTCGGTAGTTCTTATGTATACTTCTTTAGGTAAGTATTGTGCATAACCTAAAGCTGCTACTCCGCGTGGTACAATAGTTACTTTTACCAATGGGTGTGCATGTTCTAAGAACCAACCCGAAACGGCATGACCGGCTTCGTGATAAGCTATTATCCGTTTTTCTTCAGGTAAGATAATTTTATTTTTCTTTTCAAGCCCACCAATTACACGGTCAATAGCATCGTTAAAATCACTCATGTCAACCTCTGCTTTTCCTTTTCTTGCAGCTATTAATGCGGCTTCATTGCAGATATTTGCAATGTCTGCACCTGCAAAACCGGGTGTTTGAAGTGCTAATTTTTTAATATTTAAATCTTTAGACCTTTTAATAGGTTTAAGATGTACATCAAATATTTTTTCACGCCCTTTTACATCCGGTATATCAATAGAAATTTGTCTATCAAATCGCCCCGGACGTAGTAATGCAATATCTAATACATCTGGTCGGTTGGTAGCTGCAAGCACAATAATTCCGCTATCACCGCTAAATCCGTCCATTTCAACCAATAATTGGTTCAATGTATTTTCACGCTCATCGTTACTCATCACTACATTTTTACCCCTTGCCCTACCAATGGCGTCTATTTCGTCTATAAAAACAATACAAGGTGCTTTTTCTCTTGCTTGTTTAAAAACATCGCGTACCCTACTTGCACCAACACCTACAAATAACTCTACGAAATCGGAACCCGACATTGAAAAGAAGGGAACTTGAGCTTCGCCTGCCATGGCCTTTGCAAGTAATGTTTTACCGGTACCGGGAGGGCCCACAAGTAAAGCACCTTTAGGAATTTTACCACCTAAAGCAGTATATTTTTTGGGGTTTTTAAGGAAATCAACAATTTCCATTACTTCTACTTTTGCTTCGTCTAAGCCGGCAACATCATTAAACGTAATATTTACTCTTGTTCCTTTTTCAAATAATTGTGCTTTCGATTTTCCGATATTGAAAATGCCACCTGCACCACCTGCACCACCTGCACCACCCATTTTCCTAAAAATGAGGAAATACATGGCTGCAATAAATATTAATGGAATAATAAAAGTAGATAAGAGCATGTGTAGAATGTCGCCCTGTACGTCGTATTCAATATTTACCTTTTTAAATTCCGGTTGTGTTTTTCTTATGTCTGCCTCTGTTTCTTTTATATCATCATGAAAAACCTTTACATCACTTATTTTAAAAGTAAAAGAAGGGCTTTTATCCATTCCTGCACTGTTGGTGATAGTAGGTATTTTACTTACAGGTGGCTGTGGCATAACGCCTGGTTTTACATAAACTTCAACTCGCTCGTTATTAATTACTTTAAGCTTGGTAACATCATTATTTCTAAGATGTACTTCTAAACTGTCGTAGTTATAATCTTTTTCATTTTGACCAATAAAATTACCTCCGAAAAATATCTCGCCTAAAACAACAACCATTACAATACCCCAAACCCAATATATATTAAATTTAGGACCTTTTTTAGGGCTTCCATTTTCATTTCCGGCAGGTTTTATTCCCGGAACCTGTTTATTATCTTCCATTTTACCTTAAAATATTGTACTTGTAATAAATATGTTAGAATTATTTAACTTAACTATAAATGCTTGTCAAAATATAAAAAAAATAGTCATTCTTATTTTTGAAACCAAATGCAAAGGAACATAAACTCCTTTATAAAATCTTTATTACACATGAGTAGTTTAAAAAGTTAACAATTCATAAAAATTAATTTCTTCAAAAAATAGTTGATTATATAGGAACGCTGCAAAAAAAATTAGAGGATGCGATTTATTTAAATTCAGTTCTAAGTGCATCTTCCCATAGACCTTCTAAATTATAGAATATTCTTTGTTCGTGTAAAAATACGTGTACTACGATATTTACAAAATCAACTAATGTCCATTTGTCTCCATATTCAATATGAAAAGGTTTTTCACCACATTCTTTTTCTACTAATTCTGCAATGTAATTTGCAATTGCCTGTACCTGAATATTGGATTTTGCATCACATACAATAAAATAATCGGCTACAGCTTCATCAATTTTTTTTAAATCCAAAGAAATAATGTCTTCGCCTTTTTTTTCTTGTATAGCACTAATAATATTTTTAAATAGCTTACTGCTTTTTGAAAGTCGGGTAGGACCCTTTTTCCTTTCGCTTAATACATCTATTATTTTATCCAAATTTTTAATTGTCGTTTTGCTATGTTTATAATTCTTTATTATTTTACCAAAATTATAATTTTTTTTTCAAATTAGAATATGACTTTTACTGAAAATCCAATTATTTATCTTGACTGTATAGATAGTACCAATAATTATGCCATGCAAATGATAAATGACGATAAGGCATTTAATGGACTGACAATTGTAGCAAACAAACAAACGAACGGAAAAGGACAAAGAGGTAAAAAATGGGAAGCACCTGATGGCGAGAGCTTATTAATGAGTATAGTAGTTTTGCCTAAGCATACCATAAGTGAACAGTTTTTATTTAATGCTTTAGTAACTTATACTATTGCTAAGGTATTGAAAGAATTAGATAGAAGCTATTCTATAGCAATAAAATGGCCAAATGATATTATTATTAATGACAAAAAGGCAGGCGGAATCTTGATTGAAAATGTATTGAAAGGAACTAAATGGACACATGCTATTATTGGTTTCGGCTTAAATATTTTACAAGAATCTTTTCCTCCGGAACTACCTTTTGCAACATCATTAAAAATAGCATCCGGCAAAAAAGTGGATAAAAAAATAATCTTAGAAAAAATAAGATTAGAACTATTGTATCATTTAAGCCAACCTATTGAAAAAGAAACAATTTTGTTTTCATATAATAACATGTTGTACAAAAAAGACCTAAAACAAACTTTTAAAAATGAAAATAGTGAATGGCAGGCTCAAATTATTACTGTTTTGGAGGATGGTACGCTACGAGTTTGTTTAGAAAATAGGGAAATTACGAACTATCAGCACGGCAGAGTAATTTGGGTTTATGAATAAATTTAAATATTTTGTGTGTATTTAAATTTATGTGATTTGTTTTACAGTATAAAACAAAAAATATTTATTATATTAAAATATACTTAACAAAACAATATATATTGTATTATTTTGTTAAGTATGCAATTTATTTAACTACTAATCTCGGTAGTACTTTTTTGTTTTAGAAAATAAGTATTAACTTTATGACTTAATGAAAAGAAAGGGAAAAATAATAAATTTAAAATTTGTTGCACTATTTATTACTGCCCTGCAATTTTATAATAATTTAAGTTATAGCCAAAATCAGGTACAAATAGATTCTATAGTTAAAGAAATAGGGAAACTACCTGATGATACAAACAAAGTAAAACTTCTATATAATTTATCATCAAACTATTATGCCATTAATCCGGATACGGGCATTAAATATGGCTTACAGGCATTAAATCTGTCTGAACAAATTAATTGGAAAAAGGGTATCTGTTTCGCTAACAATAAAATAGGCATTAATTATTGGGCTAAAGCTAATTATAGTAAAGCATTATTATACCAGTTTAAGGCTTTGGATATACAGAAAGAATTGAATGATGATAATATAAAAGCAATGATATTGGGTAATATCGGGCTTATATATGGAGACCAAGATGAGTTTGAGAAAGCTTTGGAAAACGAACAACAAGCTTTACATATTTATTACCAATTGAAAGATAAACAAGGTATTTTAAAGAATTTATGTAATATAGGTACATTATATAACAGTGTTGCAAATTACCCCAAGGCACTTGAAAATTATTTTAATGCTCTAAAAATTTCAGAAGAATTAAACGATAAAAAAAATATTGCAATAAATTTAAATAATATTGGTGATGCTTATCAGTTTCAACATAATTTGCCAAAAGCATTAGAATATGAATTAAAGGCATTAAAAAATTTCGAAGAATTAGGAGATAAAAATAATTTAGCTTGGACACAACGAAATATTGGACAATTATATAGGCTAAATTTAAACTATGACAGTGCTATTATTTTTTGCAATTATGCTGATAAAATTTTTGAAGAACTGAATGATAAAAGAGGTTTAGGTATTACATTAGGTGATTTAGGTGTAATTTACCAAACAAAAAAAAGATTTAGTAAGGCATTAGATTATTTTTTTAAGGCACTTAATAACTATCAAGAATTAGATGCAAAATCCGGTATGTCGCTAAGTTTAGGCAATATTGGTAATACTTTTTTAGATATGTATAAGTGTGATACAATAAAGAGTATTTTTTATTTTAATAAAACAATTCCCAAAAATAAATTTATTGATAGTGCAATCAATTATTTAAACAGAAGCATTTTAATATCAACAGAAATAAATGATAAAAATACACTCATTGATTTTTCATTAGCCTTGTCTGAAAGTTATGAAATGTCGAAAAACTATAAAAATGCGTATATAAATTACATAAATTATTTTAATGTAAAAAATTCTGTTTTTTCTTTTCAAAATAAATTATTGATAACAAATCTTGAAACCCAACGAGACATTGATATTAAAAATAAAGATATAGAAATAAAAGACAAACAAATTTTAATTGATAAATTAGATATACAAAAAAAACAAAATGAACGTGTTTATTTTATTGTCGGCATTATATTATTGCTAATATTGATAATTTTTATTGCTATAAGTATTAAAAATCAAAAAATTTCTAATGATTTATTAGAAGTAGAAAAAAAGAAATCGGATGATTTATTATTAAATATATTACCCAAAGAAGTTGCAAATGAATTAAAAGAAAAAGGCAGTGCCGATGCTCGTTTTTTTGAAAACGTAACTGTAATGTTTACAGATTTCAAAGGGGCTATTCATAATGAAAATAGTAGTCCCCATCAATTTGTTGAAGAACTAAATAATTGTTTTAAAGCCTTTGATACAATATTATCTAAGTATAATATAGAAAAAATAAAGACAGTTGGTACTACTTACTTAGCTGTATCCGGGCTCCCTACACCTAATGCAAATCATGCTTACGATATGATGAATGCAGCATTAGAAATAATGGAATTTATGCAAAATAGAAAGAAAGAAGTAGGTAATATGACTTTTGATATAAGCATAGGTATGAATTGCGGTAGCCTGGTGGCAGGTATTGTGGGTGTTAAAAAGTTTGCTTACGATATTTGGGGAGATACTGTAAATATTGCAGCCAGAATGATGCATAATTGTGTTCCAAATAAAATAAACATTTCCAATTCGGCTTACGAAATATTGAAAGATTATTATAAATTTGAGTATAGAGGCGAGATTGATGCAAAGAATAAAGGCAAATTAAAAATGTACTTTTGGGTATCAGAGAATTAATAAAATATTTTT
>CAIYTT010000108.1 GCA_903929195.1 uncultured Bacteroidota bacterium | reverse complement strand
TATTGATTTTGTATGTAAGCGAATTAAATAAATAATATATTTTTATGTGTAAATAATAAAATGCATATCTTTTTTGCATTCTATCTTTTTTGCAAATATACAATTTAAAAGGTGTTTTGTAAGGTAAGGAGCGGTTTGATAAGGTATTATTATTTATATAAAGCATTTTATTTGTTCTAAACAATGTTTCTTTGCATCTAATTTGTTTTTCAAATAATAGTATGTTTTTAAAAAATATAATTTTAGTATTCTGTTTATTCTTACCTGCACAGCTTATAGCGCAAATAGACAATAAACTATTTATAGGCGTTGCCTCATTAGATAGCGGCATTACAATTTCTTATAAGTTTCAATTTTCTACGGCTGATAATAAAATTAGTGGTTATACAATTGCTGATGTTAATGGACATAATGAGACAAAAAGTAGTATTACCGGCACAATAGATGATGCACAGAAACATATTAAATTTAAAGAATCAGGTATCATTTATACAAAATCAATGAGCGATAAAGCTGAGTTTTGTTTTATACAAGGAAATTTAAAACGTTTGAAATTTAAAGGGACGGTAGCACTAAAAGGTGATATTGTGGGTTTTAAAGCCGATGGTGTAACGCCTTGTGCAAATGGAAAACTAATTTTAATAGATGCGACAAATGCAATGCAATTATTGCTTAATCATAATATGTTTGATTCGCTTGAAACAAATGATAAAAACAATACTAAGGTGCTTGCTACTAAAAAAGAAGGAAGTAAAATGGAGATAATTAGCAATGATACTTTTGTAAACAATACTAAAGCAATAAACGAAAGCAAAAAAGAGCAAATAATAACAACGGAAACGATACCAAAAGAAATTCTAAAAATTGCACCCGGTAAAGCGATTGAAATTTCTTGCCCTGTTGCCAACTATGCATTTGAAGTATGGGATGATAAAAATGTTGATGGCGATATAATTGATGTATATGAAGGGGTTAAACCAATTTTAAAAAACTATAAATTGACTGAAAATAGAATACATTTAAATTTAAACATGTTGGATAAAACAGTAGATACTTTAAAAATTGTAGCCATAAGTGAAGGTACAGACCCACTAAATACAGCTCGGGTAAAAATTACTTCGGGGAGTGAGGTTTATTACATAGATGCAACGTCTTCTATTGGTAAAGATGTTTTTATTATATTAAGAAAGAGATAGAATTTTTTGTATGTTATGAAATGGGTATTGACTAGTATATAAATATACTTAGAAATAATCGTCTACAAAATTTTGTCAGAACACATTTTTGGTACAAAAACATTAATTTATTTCCTCTTTTACCTCAAATCAACTTTCTCCACTCCTGCATGTTCTTTTTCATTCCATTGAAAAAAGGCATCGGGTATTGCTGGATTGCTTGTAAAATTGCTTACAGAATAAGAATATTTATTGCCATTTTTTTCATTTATGTTACCTCCTATTATAGTAGATGATGCCTTATCTATAAGCAATTCAATTTTAGTAAATTTTTTACTTGCATCTATTGGCAATAATTCTATTATATCGCATGTTTTGCCTTTTTCTTTCTTTTCGCCTTTATAACTGTATTTATATTCTTTATCGTAAAAGTTAGTAAACAGTTTTGCAGGCGAAATTGTTTGTTCATCCGGATTGAAATTACTGATATTTACTTCTTTAGCTTCTTTATTATAGGTCCATACTGTTTTATTATCGCATATAATTTCCTGTCCACTTATTACTACATGATATTTTTGACCTTTAAGAGAAATTGTTCCTTTTTTGGTATCCTTTGTACTACCGCTTTTGCCACCGCTTAGACTTAATGTAAAATCAGCTTTTAAAGATTTTAATGAATTTACTTTTTTGCTCACAGCATCTAACACAGATTTTGCTTTAGCATCTGTTTGTGCCATAATTTCTGTAAAAGGTATGCAGATACTTAATAATGAAAGTACAATTACTTTTTTCATTTTGTCTTTTAATAAATTAAATATTATTATTAATATGTTTTGAGTTCGCAAAGTTAATCTAAGGAATGCAAAAATTGTTCCAATTCTGCTTCCGTTTTAAAATAAACTTCTCTGGGCTTACTTCCCGATGCCGGACCAACGATACCAACGGATTCTAATTGGTCCATAATGCGACCTGCTCTATTATAACCTAAATTAAAACGACGTTGTAACATCGATGTAGAGCCTGATTGTGTTTGTACAACTACACGCGAGCAGTCTTCAAATAGTTTATCGCGATTGGTAAGGTCTATATCTTTTTCTTTACCATCTTTGCCGTCATCAGCACCTTCATATTCAGGTAGTTCAAATACCATAGGGTAGCCCCTTTGTTTACCAATAAATTCTACAATATTTTCTACCTCAGGTGTGTCAACAAAAGCACATTGAATACGTAATAGCTCACTGCCGAAAGACAATAATAAGTCGCCTCGTCCTATTAGTTGTTCGGCGCCACTGGCATCAAGAATAGTTCGAGAATCTACTTTTGCAGAAACTTTAAAAGCAATTCGTGCCGGGAAGTTGGCTTTAATAATACCAGTAATTACATTTACCGATGGTCTTTGTGTAGCTATTATTAAATGTATGCCTACCGCACGTGCCAATTGCGCTATTCTGGCTATAGGTATTTCTACTTCTTTACCGGCAGTCATTATTAAATCGGCAAACTCATCTATTACTAATACAATAAATGGCAAATATTTATGTCCGCGTTCCGGATTAAGCCGGCGGCTAATAAACTTTTCGTTATATTCTTTAATGTTTCTTGCCCCTGCTTCTTTTAATAATTCGTAGCGGTTATCCATTTCTATACACATAGAATTAAGTGTATTAATTACCTTTTTTACATCGGTAATAATGGGTTCTTCTTCATCGGGTAATTTGGCAAGAAAATGTTTCTCAATGGTTCTATAAATAGATAGTTCCACTTTTTTGGGGTCTATCATTACAAATTTAAGTTGCGAAGGGTGTTTTTTATAAAGTAAGGATACTAAAATAGCATTGATACCTACCGATTTACCCTGTCCGGTTGCACCTGCCATAAGTAAGTGGGGCATAGTAGCTAAATCGACAATATAATTCTCATTATCAATTTTTTTGCCTAATGCAATAGGTAAGCTCATTTTGCTATTTACAAATTTATCGCTGGCTATTAAGGTACGCATAGATACAATTTGTTTATTTGCATTAGGTACTTCTATACCTATTGTGCCTTTGCCCGGTATAGGTGCAATTATACGAATGCCAAGAGCAGATAAATTGAGTGCAATATCGTCTTCCAGATTTTTTATTTTAGCAATACGTACCCCTTCGGCAGGCACTATTTCGTATAGTGTAACGGTAGGTCCTACTGTAGCACTTATTTTTTGTATCTCAATACTAAAGCTGCGAAGGGTTTGTATAATTTGATTCTTGTTTTTTTCAAGTTCGTCTTTATCTAATGATATTGTTTCTAAAGTCCTTTCAAGCAATAAGTTAAGAGTAGGAAATTGATAATCGGGTAAGTCCAGTTCGGGAGCATAGGGTTCATTACTGCCAATAGCAATATGTGAACCGTGTTTAATGGCTGGTTTTTCCTCTTGTTGTATCACCTCGAACGAAAATTCAGGTGTTTTTTTATCCTTCGTTTTTCCTTTTATTGGGGGTAATTCCTCTTCTTCCTCATCGTCTATAAAATCATCATCAAGCATTTCATCAAAATCCTCCTCATCAAAATTGTCTGTATTTTCATCCATTTCGTCCTCCATAATTGGTTTTGATGGAGGTGTAGTTGGTGCTTGTGCTGGTATATTTGCTACCGGTGGCTGTGGTATGGGAGTAATAGTTGCTTTTTCAACAATTGCCATATCCCATTCTTTACTCTGCCGGGTATCTTCTATTATTAAAGGTATATCTTCTTCTTTTTTTAGTAATTGGTTTTTATTTAATTTAGTTGTTGTAACACTATTGGGATTTATAGCCTCTGTAACCTTCTTTTCATCATTTACTTTTTCCGGTTCGGCAATTTTTGGTTCTTCAGTAGTATCTTGTTCGGTGTCGGTTTCCGGCTCATTAAATTTAGGAGATGAGGAATAACTTTCCATCATATTCTTTATTCTAACTCTAATCTTGCTAATAAGGGGGCGTAGGTCTAATGCTATAATTACAAATAAGAAAAATACTACCAGCGATAAAAGAACCATACCTGTACCGGCACTACCTAAAAGATTTATTAAATATCCGATAGCAATGTCGCCTAATGCACCACCAAGCGGACAGGCTGTGTTTGGAAATAAATAAGATAATATAGGTGCTAATATTAATAAGGTAATAGACAGCCATCGTAAATAAGGAAGAATTGGTAACGGCTTTTTTTCATAGGTAAGGTTTATTCCTAATGAAGCAATCATAATGCCTACTGATAAAGAAGCCACACCAGCACCTTTATATACTAAGATATGAGAGATAGCTGCACCCAAATGCCCACCCCAATTTGCAACCGGAGTTTTATCTTTAAAAAGAAACTGAAAAAGATTTACAGAAGATAAAAAATTATCCTGGTCTATTTTCCAGCTTAGGTAATAGCTAATAATAGAAACGCATATAAATATGCCCGAAAACATAAGAAATATGCCTGTTCCCAAACGGATTTGGCGTTTCCGGTCTATATTCATATCCGCAATAGTACTTTCTACCGGTGAAGACTGTGTCTTCTTGTTTTTAGTTATAACTGTCATTTCGTACTGTAACTCTGTAAAATTACAATTTTTAAGTAGCCAAACCATTTATTTATTATTTCCATGAAATTAATTTTGTGTATTATTGCAAAATATTTTATAAAATAAATAATATTCAACTTATTTTTTGAATATTACCAAACGTTTTAAAGGATTACAGTGTCTTATAATTGAGCAATTTCCTTTTGAATTAAGTAGATTTATTTTTTTTATG
>CAIYTT010000107.1 GCA_903929195.1 uncultured Bacteroidota bacterium | reverse complement strand
TCCGTTTTTTTGTTTTAAAAAAGTTATATTGCATTCTTATGAAGCTATTATTTAAACAAATGAATTTCTATTTTTTACATAAATACTTATTTGAAAAAGTATGGATGTTATTTATTATAGTTTTTCTTTACACAACTACTTTATCGGCAAAAGATAAGAGTTTTGATAAGTTTGAAACTTTATTAAAATACAACCATGATAATTTAAGCCGAAATAAGGTTATTTCTATATTAGGAAAACCTGAAAAAATAAATCAGACTTCTAAAAAGACAGTTTGGTATTATAATAATGATAAGAATAGTTTAATTATTTATTGGAAAAACAAGACCGAAACGCCTGAAAAGATTTTATTTAATTGTATTGATTCTGTCGCATTCAGTATGAACATAAACTTTGATTTGGTAAGTGGATTGGTGCAAGGTAAAACAAATCTTATACAAACCATTACTACCTTTGGTGTACCTAAGGATATGACAATTAAAGAACGAACACAAGAAATACATTATGCCTATAAAAATAATGTGCTACGTTTATTTTTAAGAGATGGTTTATTAGTAGATTATGCTTTGTATTGAAAACACAAAGTGGTATCATTATATATCAATAATCAATTGTGGCTTGTATGCCACGGTCTAATAATCCTTCCGCTTGTGGTTTTAAAACTTCGTAAGTACCTTTTTTTACCCCACATTTGCCATTATAATGTATTATTAAAGCACACTGTTCCGCTTGCACTTCGTCATGTTCACAAATATCAACTAATGATGTAATTACCCAGTCAAAGGTATTTACATCATCGTTCCAAACAATTAGATTATGTAATTCTTCCGTAATAACATCGGTATCCTCTTCAAGTTCGGTTTGCCATTGAATGCCCAAATTATCTATTTCACTTTTCATATCACAAAAATAAGAAACCCTTATCAAATTTTCCAAAATCAAAGATGCATATTTTTTCTTAAATATTTTTTATTGTTGTAATTATTAATTTTAAATTAATTTATATTAATGCGTGTTTTTTGTATTATTTTGCAATTAATACGCGAAAAGTAGTACGGTTATTATTTTTAATAAATATGGAAATACAGTAGAAATGAATAATGATAAAAAGTATATAATTTTTCAATGTTATGGAAATAAAAATATTTATTTTGAATGCACTTATGCCTTATTGTCATTAAGTAAAATATTGAAATTATTTCCTGTATCAGATTTAGAAATATGGATTTACACTGATAATATAGCATGGTTTACAGCATTTAAGAATTGTACTTTGCCTTTGTTTTTTAAAGAAATAGACGAAACTATTATAAACAGATGGCGAGGTGATATTGATTTTATACACAGAATAAAAATTGAAATGCTAATAGATTTTGCGCGAAAAAAGAGCGGAAATCTATTTTATTCTGATACGGATGTGATTTTCAGAAATGATATTAATATTGTTTTTGAAAATATACAACAAGGCGATTTATATATGCATACAATGGAGGGTAACATTGCAGACTCCCCTAATCCGGTATTAAAAAAATTAAATGAATTTTTACTAAAAGAAAAATTAAAAGATGACCATTCTAATTATTTAAATAGAATGGCTATGTGGAATGCCGGAATATTGGGCTTTAATACAAGTTATAATACCTTATTAGATAAAGTATTAGTATTTACAGATAATATGTATAAAAAATACCCGAAACATGTTATAGAACAATTTGCATTTTCCGTTTATTTTCAACAAGCAGGTAATATAAAATCTGCTACACCGTATAGTATTCATTATTGGAATCTGAAAGAAATGAGAATCTTGCTTGAAACATTTTTTATGTATTTTAAGAATTCAGAATGGAATGAATTAGTAAAATATAGTACTTTAATTGATGTAAATGTATTAATGCAAGAGAAAATGAATTTCTATTCAAATAGAAGCATCATAGCAAAAATTCAGAAAAAACATTGGTTACCTATTTTACCTGATTGGGAAAATTTATTGAAGCAGTTGTAAGCATGATTTTATAGTTTCTTGGTTGTCTTGATTATATATAGATTGATAAATATCATTTTTTTCTTTTTGGGTTAAATGAAAATTTAAAGAAGCAACTTTTTTCTTGTCTTTGGGCATATATTGAATAGTAAAATAATGTAATTTGCCATTTAAGAAGCTAGGTGAAAAATCTTTTATCATACTATTATTATAAGATTGAAAAGCTTCCCATTTATTTTGAATTACAAATAAAGGGTCTGTAATCATATCATTCAATGTTGTTTCATCGGCAGATGTGCATACTCCATTCTCGCGTGTATCTCTTATTTCAAGAAATATAACATCCCTAACATTTTTTTCTAGCCAATTTCGTAATACAAATAAGTACCTGTTTGCAACTTCAGTTCCAAAATTATCTCTTAAACCGGCATCCATAACATTTATATTGGGTACACTGGGTAATTTTACTACAGGTAGCACATAAGGGAAAGTTGCATTCATTCTTAAAGCGGTAGCAATACGTAAATTATATGGGTTTTGATTTTTAAAAAAAGTTGCAAAATCAATACAATCTATTGGAGGATATTTTTTATATAAAGAATATTCCGGTTGTGTAAGATAACTTAATGGCTGTCCTGATATTATTAATTTTCTTCCATCGTTTACAACAGTTGATGCAAATATTATTTGAGGTATCTCTCCTTTTTCTTCTCTATTTTTATAAAAATCTAAATTATTGTCAAGTATTCCATCTGTATTATTAATCATTTCTTGTTCCATAGCATAACCTCTATCCCGAACATAATTGTATTTACCTAATTTTATTCTGTTTATGGGTGATACCATATCAATGCTTGCCAATGAAATAATAATTGCATTCAATAAGTCTTTACCAATATTTTCTTGATAAGCAGGTTTATATATATCTTTTATTTTACCTTGCAGATAGGCATCTTTAAGATTACGCCAATAGGTGGCACCAATCATACCGCCTGATGCACCGGTTATCATTACCGTATTTTTAAATAGATTTCCATTGCTTATACTGTCAATGTACTGAAGTGTTCTAAAAGTCCAGAATGCGGAACGGGAACCACCACCTGTAACTGTTATTACTACTAATGGCGGCTTAGATAGATTGGAATCCCAATATTTATTTTTCCAATTTTGCAGGCGTTTTTCTTCTGTATTTTTATCTTCATTATATTTATTAGGGTTAAAAATCTCATGCAAGTTGTTATAACTGTATTCGGGTTTTTCATTATCTGTTTGGGTATAATTTAAACCATAAGCTATGCTTCTAAAATCAAATACTTTATTTTCAACAAGCAAAGACAATACTAAAATAATTATTACCCAGCCGATAGCTTCCCAGCTTTTTAAAAAATATTTTACGGCAGCAACAAAGCCCATAATTATAGAAAACATTAGTAAAAAGCCGCAACCGGCAGGTATTCTTAGTAATGGTTTTTCAATAAAAAAGCCTGCCAATAATAAGATAAGATAACATATAAAAGTACCAAATATAACATTTCTATGATGTCTTCTTAATACAGTGTTCATTACCCTTGGGTGGTAGGTTTCTAAATCGGTGCTTTTTTCTATTTTTAAATTTAAAGAAATGTAAGATTCCGATTGCAATATATCTATTTCATAGTCTAATGAATCGTAAGGAATAATATTTCTAATTCTTGCAGGATTTGTAATTTTTGATAAAACTAATTTAAATAAATTACGACTAACACTAAAAAAATAAATAAACGTAAGAAAAGTAACTAAAGCTAAGCCAAGATAAAATCCTAATTGTAAGAGTAAAATATGTGAAATGGAAGAATTTTCATCATGTCTTAAAAAACGAACGGAGGTAATTGAGTAAATTATTAAAAATACAATAGGTATAATTGAATTGTTTATACAATATACAATAAAAGCCTGCCGAGTTGCACCCATGTATGGCATACGTTTACTATGTATTATAAAAGTAGTTATGTGCCACATCATTATAAATACACAAAGTGCCCCACCTAATAAAAACATACTTGTGAAGCTAAGCGCTCCCAAATATTCAGGAGCTAATAATAATGAGGATGCACCGAAGTGAGGGGCAAGATTACCTGAAAAAGTAAGATAGAGAATTATCCAAAATATTAATAGCAGCAAATACTTACGAAAATGTAAAAGTAAAAGCTGAATAGGTAAAAAGAAGTAAATGCTTTTTAGTACATTTTTCATTCAAAGAAAATGTTTTTCACAAGTTACAAAAAAATGGAAATAAATAAAATCTATTTAAGAATATTAAAGACTAATAATAATCTTTATTTTGTAATAAAACAAAACAAAGTAGTGATGTTGTTTATTATATAAATGGAACTGGAAATATATAAATAAAATAGTGCAAATTATATAAAACGAGCAATAATGACAATTATTATTATTTTCTATATTGGCAGGTAGTAATTATATATTTGCGTTTTTACTAAAAAACATATAATTTTACATCGTATTAATATATTTTATTTTACTATAATTAAATATTTTTTAAATAGATTATTTTGAAAAAAATTCTCGTTGTTTTTGGAACTCGCCCTGAAGCGATAAAAATGGCACCAATAATTAAAGAGCTTTTATTAAATAAAGAATATTTTGAAACAAAAATTTGTGTTACAGCTCAACACAGAGAAATGCTTGACCAAGTACTGAATTTTTTTGAAATAATTCCGGATTATGATTTGAATATCATGACTCATAATCAGAATTTATCTACCCTTACATCCGATATTATTTTGAAAATGAAAGGAATATTGGAAGATTCAAAACCGGATTATGTATTTGTGCATGGCGATACGACTACTACAATGGCTACAAGCTTGGCTACTTATTATTACGGAAGCAAATTATGCCATATAGAAGCCGGTTTAAGAACCTATAATAAAAGAGCACCTTTCCCCGAAGAAATAAATAGAGTGCTAACAAGCCATCTGGCAGACTATCATTTTGCACCAACCGAAGGTGCAAAAGAAAATTTGATTAAGGAAAATATAAATCCGGATACGGTTATTGTTACCGGTAATACTGTTATAGATGCATTATTGACATGTGTAGATAAAGTTCGTAATCATACATTTCAAAGCATTGAAGATTTATCTAATCTCTTAGATGAAGATAAAGAAATTATTTTATTAACAATGCATCGAAGAGAAAATCATGGTGAAGGATTGGAACTAATATGTGAAGCATTAAACGAATTAACAGAAAAAACAAATGTCCAGATTGTATATCCGGTACATAAAAACCCGAATATATATGTACCTGTACATGATTTTTTTGGCAAAAACAAAAATATAAAACTCATAGAACCTTTGCCCTATGAAGCTTTTGTATGGCTTATGGACAAAGCTAAAATAATAATAACAGATAGTGGAGGAATACAAGAAGAAGCACCGTCGCTTGGCAAACCGGTACTTGTGCTTAGAGAAATAACCGAAAGACCGGAGTCGGTTGTTGCCGGTACTGTAATTATAGTAGGTAGTAACAAGAAAAAAATTATAGACGAAACAATGGAATTGCTTCATAATAAAGATAAATATCACAACATGACCTTGCTTCATAATCCGTATGGGGATGGAACAGCAGCAAAACAAATTATAAAATATTTAAAAAATATTTAATTTAATATTCATGACATTTTGTTTTGTTTTTGGTACTGAACCTTGGCTTTTGCCACCAGCCTTAGATATGATTGCAGCCCTTATTGAAAAAGGTAATTCTGTAAAGATAATATATGCAGAATTTAAAGGCGAAAAAACAGACCTTAAAGATTATGATATCACATTAACTGCCTCCTTTGTACCAAAAAGACATGGTGTAAATAGATTATTAACCTTTGCAGCATTAAAAAAAGAAGTAAAAAAAATATTATCAAGTACCCCAATAGACATCCTCATTTCCTGTGATATACTATCGCTGCAATCAATAAATAATATATCGGGAGTAAAAAAAGGCTACTGGGGATTTGAAATAGTAAATAATCCTGAAAAATTTAATTTATCTTTTGATTTTTATCGTGCAAAAAGATTTCCCGCATGGTTAAATAAGATAGATTTTTATTTAGCTCCGTCTGAAAATCGCATCAATATTATTAAAAATAGATTATATAAAAATAAACCTTACTTGGTTGTGTATAATTGTAGAGTACTAACTAAGGATACTTGTTTTTATAATAAAACTAATTTTAATGATAAAAAATCATATAAACTTATTTATACAGGTATGGTTTCAGAAAGCCAATACATAAATGAAATTGTTGATGCTATGGAACTTTTGGATGATACTATTAGTTTAACAATAGCAGGGCCATCAAAACAAGAATATGGTGAGCAGTTAATTAATAAAATTAAGAATAATGAAAAGCTTAAAAAAAAGGTGTATTTTTTAGGAAGATTGAAGCGTGAAGAAATTTATGGTTTAATAAAAGAATGTGATATTGGTTTTGTTTTTTATAATGAACTGAGTAATAACGAATCTAAAAATCCGGCACCCAATAAACTGAGCGATTATATAGCAGGTGGGGTTTGGATTTTGGGTAGCAATCAGGAATATATTAAGTATTGGCTTGAAGAAAGGGGAGCAGGCGTTTGCATTAAGGAGGTAAATAAGACAACTATTGCAAATGGAATTGAGAAAATAATAGCAGAAAAGCAATTTAATGATAATACACTTCTTAATAATATATACTTAAATGAATTAAATATGAATGTGCAAGCTGAAATGTTAATACATTTTATAAAGTCTATTAAGTAAATTAGACTTTATAAAATGTAATTTAAATTTTATAGTAATATATTTTATTATTATTATTGTTTGATGTGTTTGAATAAGGAAAATATATTATATTATTGTTAATTTGTTTTTTTTGGATTTTCTACCTTTATACTACTAATATTAAATAAACAAGATTTTTTTGCATCTTTTCAGAATCTATAATCATTTTTAAATTTTTTTATTGTTTATAAAATACATTATACATACTAAAAAAGGATGCTATATAGCATCCTTTTTTAGTATGTATAAAATTAATTTAATTAAGATGTCTGTTTACCTTTTATTTTAGCAACTACAGCTTCTTCAACGTTGCGAGGGGCAGCAGCATAATGGCTGAATTCCATTACAGAAGTTGCACGACCTGAAGACATAGAACGTAACTGAGTAACATAGCCAAACATTTCGCTTAGTGGCACTTTAGCACGTATTACTTGTAGGTTATTACGGCTATCCATACCTTCAAGCATTGCACGGCGGCGGTTAAGGTCGCCTGTTACATCACCCATATATTGGTCGGGTGTAGTAACTTCCATTTTCATGATAGGTTCTAATAATACCGGTTTAGCTTTTTTACCAGCCTCACGGAAGCCAGACCTAGCACAAAGTTCAAAAGACATAGAGTCGGAGTCAACTTGGTGAAAAGAACCGTCAAAAATACGTACTCTCATACTTTCTACCGGATAGCCAGCTAATGGACCTGTAGTCATGCAGCTTTCAAAACCTTTTTGAATAGCCGGAATAAATTCACGAGGAATAGAACCTCCGAATATTTCGTTTATAAATTGGAACTGGCCTTTACCTTCTTTAAGGAATTCTTCATCAGCCGGGCCTATTTCGAAATACACATCAGCAAACTTACCACGACCACCAGTTTGTTTTTTATAGATTTCGCGGTGTTCTACTTTTAGTGTAAATGCTTCTTTATAAGCAACCTGCGGGGCACCTTGATTTATTTCAACCTTAAATTCACGACGCATACGGTCAACAATGATTTCAAGGTGTAATTCACCCATTCCGCTAAGGATAGTTTGTCCGGTATCTTCGTCTGTTTTTACGCGTAAAGTAGGGTCTTCTTCTACTAATTTTGCAATAGCCATACCCATTTTATCAGCATCAGCTTGAGTCTTAGGTTCTACTGCAATAGAAATTACCGGTTCAGGAATAAACATATTTTCCAGAATAATCGGATGTTTTTCATCACAAAGTGTATCACCGGTTTTTATTTCTTTAAACCCAACAGCTGCGCCAATATCACCTGCTTCAATAAAATCTATCGGATTTTGTTTATTGGCATGCATCTGCATAATACGGCTTATACGTTCGTTTTTGCCTGAACGTACATTGAGTACATAAGAGCCGGCATCTAAACGACCTGAATAGCAACGGAAGAACGCCAAACGACCAACAAACGGGTCGGTCATAATTTTAAAAGCCAAAGCTGCAAAAGGCTCTTTAGCATTTGGATGACGTTCAATTTCTTCGCCTGTATCCGGGTTAGTACCTTTTATTGCTTCAATATCTAATGGGCTAGGCAAATAACGAATAACAGCGTCAAGTGCAACCTGAACACCTTTGTTTTTATATGCAGAACCGCAAAGCATTGGAATAATACTTAAATCAAGCGTAGCTTTACGCACAGCTTCGTGTATTTCGTCTTCAGAGATGCTGTTAGGGTCTACGAAGAATTTTTCTAAAAGTTGGTCATCATATTCCGCAACAGCTTCTACTAATTGGGCACGATAAAAATCAACCTCTTCTTTCATATCATCCGGAATAGGTACTTCTTTATATGTCATACCCTGTGTTGCATCTTCCCAAATAATACCTTTCATTTGTATAAGGTCAACAATACCTTTAAAGTTATCTTCGGCACCTATTGGTAATTGTAATGGTACAGATTTTGCACCCAACATATCACGAACCTGATTAACTACCATTAAGAAATCAGCACCAACTCTATCCATTTTATTTACAAAACCAATACGAGGTACTTTATAACGGTTTGCTTGACGCCAAACAGTTTCAGATTGTGGTTCAACACCGTCAACGGCAGAAAATAAAGCTACAAGACCATCTAATACCCTTAAAGAACGTTCTACTTCAATTGTAAAATCCACGTGTCCCGGAGTATCAATGATATTGAATTTGTATTTTTTAGAATCTGGTAATACTTTACCTTGTACAGTAGGGAAGTTCCAAAAACAGGTAGTAGCTGCCGAAGTAATTGTAATACCGCGTTCTTGTTCTTGTGCCATCCAGTCCATGGTAGCAGCACCTTCATGTACTTCACCTATTTTGTGGTTTACACCGGTATAGTATAGAATTCTTTCCGTAGTTGTGGTTTTGCCCGCATCAATGTGTGCTGCAATACCAAAGTTGCGCTGTAAGCGTAAATCTGCCATTTTTATATTGTTAAATTAATAAAGTTTAAAATTTGTGGTGCAAAGGTAGCTAAATAATAGGATTTGTAAGGATTAATATGTTATGGAATTTAGAAAATTAGCAATGATTTTTGCGTAAAAATAACTGTTTTTATGTGCTAAATTTAGTTTACACCACTATAATTAATAAATTACAAAATAAATAATGTGTTATATTTATATTTGATACTGATTTTAGAAATTAATCTACAGGTACATATTTAGGTCTTGTACGGAATCTATAAGATAAACCACCACTTATTAAACCTTTATATCCCAAGCCAACTTCTGCAAAGCAAGCTAATTTTCTACCTATTCTAATACCAAATGGGGTAGCTTGAAAAGCCCAAAGTTTTAAACCGGAACCATCAATATGATTGGGGTTGTTATCCCAATCTGTAAATAAACAAATACCCATTGATACTGCACCATATAAGCGCACTCTTATTTGATTATCTTTTGTGTCCATATACTTAAAAGTAGCTTCTGGAGAAAATGAAAGTAAACTACCCCAATCGCTGATATTTTCGAAAGCCATACCCATACCTAAAGTAAAATTATCATTTACATAATATTTGTATGTCAACATACCGGTACCTGATGATGTACTGAATGGTGCACCTTTGTATAATGTGAAATAACTAAAATAACCATAAGCACCTGATATTTCGCTCTTACCTGATTGTGCATCCGTATTTGTAAAGCAAAAAAGCATGGATAAGGAAAGACATAAAATGTAAATTTTCTTTTGCATCATAAAAGCAATTTTGTAAAGCCGTTTTTGTTTTTTTTAAATTTAAGCGATAAAGATAGTTTAAACTTTCTTTTTACACAAACCATTTATAATTTATCTTAAAAAGGATGTGCAAAACTGTTTAGCATTGTAAAAACAATAAAAGAACAGACTGTTTTGAGTCTATTCTTTTATTATTGAAAATTATTGAATTAATTATTCAATGCACCTATTGCAATCCATTTTTTGAACTGAGTAATTTTACAATCAGATAATTGGTTACCACCTAAAGGCATAGCATGAAAACCGGTTTGATGCTGCAAATCTCCCATTAATTTGCCATTATTTACTTGAATAATAACAGCATTATAATTGTCTAGTACTATACCGCCGCCCGAACTACTTGCAGGTGCAGTGGCATGACAAGAAAGACAATAACTTTTAAGGATTGGCACGATAGCTTTTGAATAAGTGAATTTAGTGGTATCACAATTTACAGCACAGTTGGTATCATTTGGAGCACCCTTATCTATCCACCTCTTAATAAGGCTTAATTGTGTACTGTCTAATTTTGGAGTGGGATATTGGGGCATACTACCTTTTACACAAACGGTGTAAACTTTACTTCCGGCACTATTGCCTTTAACTAATCCCTTTGATATTATACCATTATAACTGCTCAAATCATATCCTTTCTTCTTAGTTATTGCATCGTGGCAACCTGAAATTGCACAGCTACCGGTAAAAATAGGTAATACATCTCTTTGAAAACATACTGAAGTATCAAATACTTCCTTGGTAGTATCTTTTCCGTTATTATTATTATTGTTATTATTACCGCTTCCGGTTGTGTCATTTTTATTAATTGTTACTACTAAGCCGGCCTTATGAGTACATGCATAAAAACAAACAAAAAATGCTGTTACAACTGCTAACAATAAATACTTCTTCATTATTTTCTATAATTTTTGACAAAAATATTACAACATTTTGACAAAACATATTCCTTGGGTAAATTTATTGTTAATTAATTTATATTCATTTTCTTGTGTTTCAACCTTATTCTTGTTTATTTATATAAAAAGAATTAGAAATAAAATTATTTAAATTTGTTTTATACAATGTTTGTGTAACATGCTGTTGACTTTACTGCTAATTGTGATTGTGTGAAAATATATTATATGAAAATGACATTCATGACTCTTAAAAAATGCATTAATATGTCTTGTTACTCTATTTAGCAGGGCTTAACCGAAGTGTTGGCTTTACAAAGGATTTAGCAAGAACAAACCATACCAAAACAGTTGTGTGCTACCAATAAAAACTTTGGGGTAATTTGTGTGTAAAAAATAAATATTGTATATTAATATATAAAATATTTTTAAAACTTTTTCAACATACTACTGTATCAGAAAAAATGCAAATATGCTTTCACATTTTTAAAGTTATCGCACAGTAAAAAGAAAAATCAAAAATATATAAACACTAATCGTATATTTTTTGCTTTTCTGTATTGGTAGTTTTGAATGTATATATGCGTTGTAACACATAACTCATTAAAGCTACAATAATACATATAATAAAGTAAGCAGGCTTTGCCGGAATTATTGGAATGTATATTTTGAAGAATTGAATTAGTAACGAGGTAATAATAATGAATGTTACAGTAGTAATACCGTATCTAAAAAACTGAATTCTACCATGTAAATTAGATTCAGGGAAAACAATATGACGTGAAAGAATAAAACCTATGGGAAAGCTAATACAAAATGCAATAACGTAAGCCCCTTGCTCCGGATTGATAATAAATGTTTTAGTTACGTTGAAGTTTTGCTTATGTAATACATAATCATAACTCAACCAATATATAAGTAAATTTAGAACCGTATTTGAACCACCACATGCAAGATACCTGAATAATTGCGTAGGTATCCAACGAGCAAAAGGTCTGTGAAAAAAATCAATAATTCCTAAAACAATTTTTCTAACTTTATCCAACTATATTTAGTTTAAAAGTGCAAAAGTAATTAACATTCATAAATAAGTACAATAATTTTATTGTTATATACTTGCCAATATAGATGTATCAATACCAAATTGTCTTAAATGATGCGTAGCATGTTTAAATAATAATTGAACTTGCATTTCGAAATTGAGTATGCCAAAAAAAGGATTCCTTGTTTCTTTATTAGATTCTCTTTCATGAGCAGTGAAAAAATAATCCAGTTCATTTTGTAATTCTACTATTGCTTCTTTTTTTGTTTTATGTTTTACCGGTACAGGTATGTCCGACATAAGAACATTAGGAGTGTTTTCCGGAAATGGTTTTTCACTCATTAGAAATTGTTGCATTTTTGGTATCCTATCTTCTGCCGTAATAACTTCCATTGGTGTTAGTCCACTTGCTATTCTTACATAGTCGCTCATGTGTTCTATCATTTGCCTTACATTCATTTTACCCCACCGTTGGGGTTCATTTTCATCTATTGTTTCTAAAATAGGTATATATTTATTTTTTAGAAAGTCGCTTTTAGAATTAAAGTTTTCCATAAATATTTTTTGTATAAACGAAAAAAGCGGGTTAAGCCCGCAATTTTATGTAATGATATTTTTTGTATATTAAGATTTATATCCTTGTTGTTCTCTGTATGTTTTATATCCAATGTCTTCATTACTTGCAAATACTACACACCAATGTCCTAATAGACATAATCCCCAAGCGGCAGTAGTCCAAGCCGGCCAAGGATATGCCCAACCTTTTACACCTTTGCTGTATAACATCCATGATAAGGCAGTAGCAATAGCAAAAACTACAAAATGTAACATTACATTAGCCTTTTGTTTACCCGTTGGTTTTATTTTTTTCGACATTACAAAAACGATTTTTTTTATTGCACAAAGATAGTATTCAGAAATCAAAAATAATAGTATCTTTTTATTTTTTTACTTTAAAGAATTGTTTATTTTTGTTTTTTAAAAGAATGATAAATTTTATTAACAATTAAACTAATTTTATTCCAACTATTCCAATTAATATAAATCAAAAAAAATGAAAAACATTAGAAAAGCACTATTATTACTCATCGTTACGTCTTTATTTGCATCGTGCATTGTTGTAGAAGAACCACATTATCGCCATCATCACCATCATTACTATCGCCCGCATTATTACCGTCCTTATGGTTATTATCGTGCAGCTTGGTAATAAGATGTAGATGCAATGTTGTTAAATTCATACTGTTTGGATATTCAAAAAAAATTCAAACAGTTTTTTTATTGCAATAAACAATACACTTTTAGATTTTAAATTATGCTTTTACCCATTCATCCACTTAATCCGCAAGAGAGAGCCATTAATATTGTTGTAGATTGTTTAAAAAAGGGTGGGGTAGTCATATACCCTACTGATACTATATATGGTATTGGATGCGATATTTTTCAGCCGGATGCAATTGCCCGTATAGCAAGAATAAAGAAAATAGACCTTAAAAAAGCACAATTTTCTTTTATTTGCAGCGATTTAAGCCATTTAAGCGATTATACTAAAAGTGTTGATACACCCATTTTTCGATTATTAAAGGCAGCATTACCCGGACCTTTTACTTTTATTTTAGATGCAAGTAAAGCTGTACCTAAATTATTAAAAACAAAAAAAGATACGGTAGGTATTCGTGTGCCTGATAATAAAATATGTAATGAGATAGTACTAAAATTAGGTCATCCCATAATGAGTGCTTCTTTGCCTATGGATTTGGATATAGAATACATTACCGACCCCGAACTTATGGAAGAACTTTTTGGCAATCAGGTTGATATAGTTATTGATGGCGGTATAGGTAATATAGTATCTTCTACTGTAATAGATTGTACATCGGGTAAGGCAGAGTTAATAAGAGAAGGTGCAGGTGATTGGCATAAATTATTGGGTTAATATAGAATTTTTATTTGCATTTACAAACAAAAGCCACGTTATTTTATTAGCGTGGCTTTTACTTTATATATAATTCAAATTATTCGGGTTGATGGAAGGAATATCTATAATCTGTAACCGGAACAAATGTTTCTTTTATAGTACGAGGGCTTAACCATCTGTATAAATTAAGCACCGAACCGGCTTTGTCGTTTGTACCCGATGCCCTAGCACCACCAAATGGTTGTTGCCCAACTACAGCACCCGTAGGTTTGTCGTTAATATAGAAGTTTCCTGCACTGTTCTCCAGTTTTTTAGTCATAAAATCGATAGCATATCTATCTTGTGCAAATATGGCTCCGGTAAGTGCATAAGCAGAAGTTGAATCTAAAATATCCAATGTTTGTATCCATTGGTCTGCTTCGTAAACATAAATTGTAAGTACCGGTCCAAATATTTCTTCGCACATAGTTGTATATTTTGGGTCTTTGGCTTCAATAATAGTTGGTTCAACAAAGAACCCATGCGATTTATCGCATTTGCCACCACATAAAATACTTGCAGCACCATTACTGTTTTTTACATTATTTATATATTTCTCTATACTGTCAAAAGATTTTTCGTCAATTACAGCATTAATGAAATTGGTGAAATCATCAATGATACCCATTTTCATTGTTTTAAGTTCAGCTACTAATTTTTCCTTAATCTCAGCAGCAATGTTTGCAGGCAAGTAAGCACGAGATGCGGCAGAACATTTTTGTCCTTGATACTCGAATGCTCCGCGAGCTAAACCGGCAACAACGGCATCAACATGAGCAGTAGGATGTACGAAAACAAAATCTTTTCCACCTGTTTCGCCAACAATACGAGGGTATGATTTGAAAACAGGTATATTTTCACCGATTGATTTCCACATACTTTGAAAAACACCTGTAGAACCTGTAAAATGAACACCTGCAAAATCAGGATGTGCATAACATATTTTACCAACTACAGGCCCTGAAGGATAAATAAGATTAATAACCCCGGCAGGCAATCCTGCTTCTATTAGTATTTCCATAAATACCTTTGCCGAATAAACTTGTGTATTAGCACATTTCCAAACAACTACGTTACCACACATTGCCGGTGCAGTAGGCAAATTACCACCGATAGCAGTAAAATTAAATGGAGTAACTGCTAAAATAAAACCCTCTAATGGTCTATATTCCATGCGGTTATTCATACCGGCAGACGATATGGGTTGCTGTTTGTAAATCTGGCTAAGGAAATGAACATTAAATCTAAGAAAATCTATTAATTCACAAGAACTGTCTATTTCTGCTTGGTATGCATTTTTACTTTGTCCGAGCATAGTAGCAGCATTCATTTTATAGCGGTACTTTGTTGCTAATAGTTCAGCCGCTTTTAAAAAGATGGTTGCACGGTGTTCCCAACTGGTAGCAGCCCAATTTTTGCGTGCTGCCAAAGCTGCCTCAATAGCTTTATGAACATGTGTTTCATCGGATGCATGAAAATGACCCAACAAATGTGCAGTTTCATGAGGAGGGCGAATTTCCTTTTTATTACCGCTACGCACCTCTTCGCCACCGATATACATTGGTATATCTTCTACATGGTTTTTAAGATTATGTATAGCTTTTTGTAATGCTTTACGTTCGTTGCTATTTGGGGCATAATTGAGTACCGGCTCATTCTTTGGCTCGGCAAAATCGAAATACGCATTATTCATTGTTCTGAAATTTAGAATGCAAAGGTATGTTTTTTAGAGTTTGTCTTTATATTTGTTAGCAGGAAGAATTAAGAAGTATAAAATTGCTTTATATAGCATTAAACAAAAGAAATTACTTACATTTGCCTTATATAGTTAAAGTTTAAAAAATAAGCGGAAGTAGCTCAGTTGGTAGAGCATCAGCTTCCCAAGCTGAGGGTCGCGGGTTCGAGTCTCGTCTTCCGCTCTTAACGTAAAGTCTTGATAGTAAGTACTTTCAAGACTTTTTTATGTTTGAGCTTTATTAATTTTTGAAATCCCACACTAATGTTATGTCGCATTTGCCTTAAAATATAAGATTAGGATAGGCTTAACTTAGTTTGCAAAAATGGAAGATAAAAGGCAAGATCTTGCTGAAAAAATGTTGATACATAATAGTAACTATTATGACAATGATAGAATTATGAATACAAATCTGAGAAAGTGAATTTTATAAGTTGCTTGACAAAACCGGAAAACAAGATACTGACAAACAATTTATTTTCTTTATTATACTATTAATTATTGTTATTTAGTATGT
>CAIYTT010000106.1 GCA_903929195.1 uncultured Bacteroidota bacterium | reverse complement strand
TCATTGTTGTAATTACAATGTAGTATATGGGAATATAACAACTTCTTTTCCGGCAGTCCTTTGGGATTTAGAAAAGGGAAAATTTACTTTTTATTTTGAATAATTTGAATAGTTACGATTTGAGTTTTTTATTTTTAAGAAAAAGAGTAGAATTTTTAGAATCACTTAAACACAGCTTTCATCATTACTTGTGTAAAAATATCCCAAGAATATTTTTGTTTTTCAGTAAGTATATTTTGATGCAAGTTTGGTATTGCATTCGGCTGAAAGAATTTTAAAATAGCATCGGCAATGGATGTAGGATTGGGTTCTGCTAAAAAACCAACTTTACCATCGGGTACTACCTCAGCTAATCCACCTACATTGGTAACAACCATTGGTTTCTCAAAATGAAACGCTATTTGGGTTATGCCACTTTGGGTAGCATGTTTATAGGGCTGCACAATTAAATCTGACGCACAGAAATAGTAACGTACCTCTGCATTGGGTATAAAATCCGTTTTCATTATTATAGCGTCAGCCAAATGATGGGTATCAATCAGTTCTTTATTACTTATTTCTAAATTTTTATTGTAATACTCACCGGCAATTATTAAGTTTATTTCCGCTTTTTTAACCCGTTCGTCAGCCATAGCTTGCAATAATAAATCAAGCCCCTTGTAATCGCGTATAAAGCCGAAGAAAAGAATATATTTTTTGTTGCTGTCTAAATTTAAGTATTTGCAAGCCTCTTCTTTACTTACAGCATCTTGGTAGCTATCGTAAATAGGGTGTGGGGAATAGAAAGCGGGTTTATCGGTAAATGTTTTTACTTCTTTTAGTACATCTCTGCTTAAAGTTATAAAGCCGTCAATAGGTTTTAAGAAATATTTGGTAAAAGGTATATCACCCGGTCTTTGTTCATGGGGTATAATATTGTCTGCAATACATACTATTTTGCTATGTTTGTTTTGTTTTACAAGTCTTAAAATAGTGCCGAAAGCAGGCCCCATAAAAGGCAACCAATATCTTACAATTACAAGGTCGTAGTTTTCTTTTTTTAGTTGATTACCTATTTTAAGCCAATTGAATGGATTTACAGAATTGATGACAGATAATATCGTGATGCTTTGGGGTGCAGGGTCGGTAGTAAATTGTGTTTTACCCGGAAATAGAAAGGACGGGTATTGTAACGAAAAAGAATACATGGTAACTGTATGCCCTTGCAACATCAATTCTGATACTAATCGTTCGCTGGATGCAGCTATACCACCTCTAAGAGGGTGTGCCGGACCAATAATTGCAATTTTCATAATGAGTTATTTTTAAAATCAATTTGTGCTTTATTATAATCAGTAGGTACACCTATATCTATAAAATAAGAGTTACTCACATACCCATGAAACCTATTTTCATGAACATATTTTTCAAGGTAATCTTTTTCAAATGAAAACTTTTCGGGTAAATTTTTCTTCAAGAATTCATTTTTATTAATAATATAAATACCTCCGTTTATTAATCCCGATTCTTTGTATTGTTTTTCCTCGAATGATTGAATGATATTGAAATTGTTCATTTTCACTACACCGTATCTATCAAAATCAACCATTTGTTTTAGAGCCAAAGTAGTTTCTGCATTGCAGGTAATATGAAAATGTAATAGTTCGTTCAAGGGGATGCCAAAATAGGTATCGCCATTCAACACACATATATTATCTGTTACCGTTTTATTTAGAGCCAATTGTATGCCACCACCTGTGCCTAAAGGTTCTTTTTCTATTACATATTCTATTTTAAAGACTGTATTTTGAGTTTGTAACCATTCCAAAATAGACTCATATTTATAGCCAAGAGATAAAATTATTTTTTTACAATTTTGGGTAGCTAAGTAATTAAATAAATAAGCAAGAAACGGTTTGTTATTTACAGGTGCCATGCATTTGGGTATATCACCTATTACATTTTGTAATCGTGTACCTAAGCCACCGGCAAGAATAATACATTCCATTTTATTTGTTTTATTTATAACAATCGTTCCTCTTTAACCTTGTTTCAATATTGCAAAAGTAATTTAAGAAACAACAAAGAGTATTGAGAACGTAAATTAAAAAGAAAAAAGTTATTGCATAAAAAAACGAGGCAGTACTTGTTAGAGTAGCCTCGTTTTATAATTAATAGTTGTATTATTTTTGAATCGTCAATTTTCGAGTTGTTTTGATACCTTGTTCGTTTGTAAAAACCATAAAGTAAGTACCATTTGGCAAATAAGAAAGGTCTGTAACGTACTGAGAAACGTTTGAAGATTCTTGGTGCAATATGCCTTGACCAATAATATTATAAATGTCTAATTTCATATTTACAATTGCACCGCCCCAGTTCATAGTTACCATACCGGTTGTAGGGTTAGGATACATGTTGAAAGTTTGTCCGTTTATTTCATTTACCCCAAGCAAGGAGATATAAATAATATTTGATATTTGAGAAGGGCAATTTGCACTATCTAAAATTGCATAATAATGTCCTGTATCAATAGGGTGATAAGTTTGCCCTGTAGCACCCGGAATAATGCCGTGTGGACCATACCATGCATATAAACCGGCATTGTTGGCAACAAGCAAATCGCCAATTAAAGAAACAAGAGGTGCAACAGGCGTACTGTCTCTAATCATTAAAACAGAATCTGCAAAAACAGAATCATTATCTCTGCAACCACGAGAATTAGAAATAGCAACGAATTTTACAACTTGTCCGTTTAAAAAAGTAGTATCTAAGATGGAAGTATCAAATTTTACAAGTACATTATTTATATACCACTCATAAGTAGGGCTTGCACCTAAATTGTAGTAAGAGCCTTTAAAAATAACCGGAGAATCTATACAGCCGGGATTAGAGCCCCTTAACATAGCCACTGTAGCATAAGAATGCAAAACAGGTAATACAGTTACCCGAATACCATTAGAAAATACTGTAGGGTTAGTAACACAAGAATCTGTTGATGAAAGAACACAATAAAGGCTATCGCCATTAACTAAATAGGTGCTATAAAATGTACTTGCCGTAGCCCCGGGATAAGCAACGTTATTAATATACCATTGATAAGAGAAACTACTGCCTAAACCGCTTGCCGTTGCAATAAAAGAATCTAAACCACCACTACAAACCGTATCATATCTGGTATAAATAGAAATAAATTGAGTTGTAGAGTCATGTATTATGTGAATAACATTAGAGTAAACGGTATCGAATGGGGCACAAGTAGAGTTAGAAACCATTAAGCATTTTATGGAATCGCCATTTGCAAATAGCCCTGAAAAGAAATTACTGTCGGCATCAACAATAGGAACATTATTTACATACCATTGATATACGGGGGCTGTACCGCCATTTACAGGGTACACTTCAAAAGTAATTAAGTGGCTGGTACATTCGGGGTTATTACCAAAAACGATGGAAACTAAAGCACGCGGAGGAATTGTATCGCTACGATAAACAGTTATTGAATCGGAATACACGCTGTCGGGGAAACCAAAACTATTTGTAAAATAAAGAGTACAATAGATAAAATCGCCGGAAACGGGAGCGGTAGTAAAAAAAGTATCTAAAGTAACACCAGTATAGATGCCATTTATAAACCATTTTAATGAATCGCTGGGAGCTGTTGCAGTACGAGCATCAATAGTAGCCCAAAATGTAAGTTGTGTGCCGGGGCAAGTAGTATCTGTAAAACGAGGCATAGTATTAGTAACGCCATCGCGAATTTGTGCTGTGCTTATAGTATTAAACCCGATACACACTAAAAACAAAAGGGTAAGTTTACGTATCATAAAATAAAAATTTCTGCTCTGATTTACAGAGCTATTAATTGTTTTGTGTAAAAATAAATCATTAATTCTATATAGTAAAAGATTTTTTTTGAACTCTTTTAAAGAAAAATTCTTAATATTTTGAATAGCCCTTTATTTTTTTATATTAAATCATATCTTTGCCAACCAATTTTAAAATTTTACGAAAGATAATTTAATAAAAGCACATGCAATTAAAAGGTTTAATTAAGATTTTTACTGCCGTACTGATTTTGCTATCGCTTTATCAGCTCTCTATTACATTGATTGTTAAGAATGAAGAGAAGAAAATGCGGTTAAAGGCAAGTAGAGAAGCCAGTACTTTAAGTACCCAAGGAAACACTACAAATATTAATAAACTAACAGATAGTTTGTATCAGGCAATTACTGATAGTATGCAATCTGTTGAGATATTTAATGTTCCGATTCTTAAAAAATATACCTATCAGGCGGCAAAAGCCGAGGAATTAAGTTTGGGACTTGATTTGCAAGGTGGTATGAATGTTACCCTTGAAGTTAGTTTAGACGACTTGGTACGTTCTATGTCTAACAATAAAAGTGATTTAGCTTTGAACCGTGCTATTGTTGATGCAAATAAACAAAAAGCAAACAGCGAAGCCAGTTTTATTAGCTTATTCGTAGAAACGTTTACTAAAGAAAACCCGAATACTCCTTTAGCTACTTTGTTTACCAAACCATCGGAAACAGAGATAAAACGTACTTCAACAAATAATGAAGTAATGAAAAGGCTTAACGATGAAGCCAAAGACGCAATTAAGCGTACCTACATGGTGTTGAAAACACGTATAGACCAGTTTGGTGTTGCAAACCCAAGTACTAACTTAGACGAAAACAAAGGTATTATTACTGTAGAATTAGCAGGTGTACATAACCCGGAACGTGTAAGCAATTATTTGCAAGCAACAGCTAAATTACAATTTTTTGAAACTTATAAAATTGATGAAATCGGTAATGCCCTCATGGATGCCGATAAATCATTAAGCGCATTTTTATCCGGTACAAAAACAGACACGAATTCAGCAGATTCAGCAAAGAAATCGGAGCTTGCAATTTTAGATTCTACTACTAAAAAAGGAGATTCAAAAATAGATACAGGTAGCTTGTCCGGGTTGATGGCAAATAAAAATTCTAAAACGAAGGATAGTAAAACAACTGAAGGTGGGTTAACTGCCGATTCTAATAAAGCTAAATTAGATAAAGTTGCTGAAGAGCATCCTTTACTAATTGTATTACAGCCACCACAATCACCATTAATACCACAAATAGGTAATGTATTAAAAAGGGATACAGCTAAATTAAATAGATATTTAAATTTAGAAGTTGTAAGAAATAAGTTTCCTGCTAATATTCGTTTCTTTTATGGCGCAAAAGAGCAGAAAGGGGAGCAAAAAGTTGACCCTAATTCAAGAATTGCATTATATGCTATAAAAATGCCACCTACCGGTAGTGCAAGATTAGAAGGCGACCAAGTAAAATCTACAAGAGCAGATATAGATCCTATTACCGGTAAGCCATGTGTATATATGGATTTTAAAGATGTTGGTAGCCAAGTATGGAAAGATATGACCGGCAAGAATGTAGGTGGTTTTATTGCTGTTGTATTAGATAATAGAGTTTATTCTTGCCCTACAATTATTCAACAGATTGATGGTAATACACAAATATCCGGTGATTTTTCACCTGAAGAAGCAGGTGATTTGTCAAATATATTAAAGTCAGGTAAGTTACCGGCACCGGCACATATTATTATGTCGCAGGTAGTAGGACCAACATTAGGCGGTGAAAACATTAATAAAGGTATGATTTCATTGGTGTTGGCATTTATAGTGATATTTGTTTTAATGCTTGTGTATTATAATACAGGTGGTATTGTTGCTGATATTTCATTGATATTAAACTTAGTATTTACAGTTGGTGTATTAGCGGCATTGCATGCTACATTAACAATGGCAGGTATAGCAGGTTTAGTACTTACAGTAGGTATGGCGGTTGATACGAACGTAATTATATTTGAGCGTATTAAGGAAGAACTATCGCTTGGTAAAACGTATCAAAATGCTGTAATAGACGGCTATAAACGTTCTTATGCACCTGTATTAGACGGACACGTAACAACATTACTTACGGCTATTATATTGTTTATATTTGGATTAGGTCCGGTAAAAGGATTTGCTACTACACAGATTTTAGGTATATTATTATCTTTATTTTGTGGTATTTTAGTATCAAGGTTAATTACAGATATCTATACAAAACGCGAAAGACACTTTCAATATTTTACCGGCTTATCAAAAAGCATATTTAAGAAAGCACATTTTAAATTTGTAGAAGCACGTAAATATACTTACTGGGTTACAGCAATCGTAGTATTGTTAGGTATTAGTACCTATTTTACCGGTTTCAATAAAGGAGTTGAATTTAATGGAGGTCGTAGCTATACCGTACAGTTTGCAAGCCATACAAGTACAGAAGATGTACGAGTTAAATTGCAAAAGTATTTTGGCGAATATCCTGAAGTGAAGACAATAGGAAGTAATAATCGTTTAAATATAACGACCTCTTACTTAAAAACAGTGCCCGGAAATGGAGTTGATTCAACCGTTGAAAAGAAACTATGGGAAGGACTTACAAAAGAAAACTTGTTACCAAGTGTTACAACATATGAAGGTTTTAAAACACAATATTTACAAGAATCAAATACGGTATCACCTACCATCTCAGACGATTTAAAGAGAGGTGCTGTTGAGGCTACCATTATATCATTGATTGCTATATTTTTGTATATATTATTGCGATTCCGCAAATGGCAATATTCACTTGGTACCATTTTATCTTTGATACACGATGTGTGTGTTACTTTGGCAGTCTTTTCTTATTTCCGTCATATAGTACCGTTTGCATTAGAAATAGACCAGCACTTTATTGCGGCAATGCTTACTGTAATAGGGTTTTCGATGAATGATACTGTAATTGTATTTGACCGTATTAGGGAGTATTTCAGAAAGTCGCCTAATGAAGATAAAACATCCGTAATAAATAGAGCAATTAATGATACATTAAGCAGAACCATAATGACATCCTTAACTGTATTTATTACCCTTGTAATATTATTTTTTGTAGGTGGAGAAGCTACCAAAGGTTTTGCATTTGCAATGCTGATAGGCGTATTTACTGGTACATATTCATCCATTTTTGTTGCTGCACCCGTACTTGTTGATATGGATAAAAGCGGTTCATTAAAAGCCGAAGTAGATAGGGATGCTAGAATTGAGGAATTGAAAAAGTTAGCATAGTTTTTTTAGTATATAACAACATAAAATCCCATTCATGTATGAATGGGATTTTATGTTGTTATATACTATTTGACTTTTTTGTTTTAATTGCATGCAATTATTTAAATATTTGTTTTAAGCCTATGTTTTGAAATTGTTAACTAATTAGAATGACAAATAATTTTTGTATTTTTGAACTCTAATTACTTTTTGTATTTAGATATTTTTTAATTGAAAGTTTAACGGTTTATTATATGTAATAATATATTATTCATGTGATAGACAAAGGCGAAGCCGTATAAAGTATATTTAATAAATTTTGTTTAATGTCTTGGTACGTAGTATATACAAGAAGTAATAGTGAAAAAAAAGTTGCAAAATATTTACAAGAAGTGTCAATTGAGGTTTATTGCCCAATAATTGAAACTGTAAAACAATGGAGTGATAGAAAAAAAAAGGTATCAACACCATTATTCAGGTCTTATTTGTTTGTTTACTTAAAAGACTATAAAATGGAGAATAGTATAGTTTTGAATACACCTGGGGTAGTACGTTTTTTATGGTGGTTAGGCAAGCCGGGAATAGTTCGTGATGAGGAGATAAAACAAATTAAAGAATTTTTGAATGAAAATAGTAAAAATGAAATATTTTTAGAAAATAATATTTTACCCGGGGATTCAATAAATATCATTAATGGTTTTTTTAATGGGCATTCGGGAACAGTACTTTCAAAAAGAGGAAAAAGATTTGTTTTAGAATTAAACTCATTATCTTGTAAATTAATTGCAATAGTGCCAAGCAAAGATTTAGAATATAAAAAGTAATAGGTTGTAATTTATTTAAAAAACATTATATTAATATTATTTATAAATGGAGGACAGTAAGAATTTATTTTTAGAGGCTAATGTTAGCAACGAAAAAACATCTAATAATGTTGAATGGAAATCAATATTTAGATTTTTGAAATCTAAATGGTACTTATTATTAATTAGTACTGTTTTTTGTTTTTTTGCAGCTAAACTTTATTTAAAATATTTGACGCCTATATACAGAGTAAAAGCAAAAGTATTGATTAAAGATGTTGGGAATGGAAAGGATGGGGGTAATATGGATGTTTTAAAAGATATTGGTTTAATTTCATCTAAAAGTAGTATTGATAATGAGTTAGAGATATTGAAAAGTGTAACTTTAATGGATGAGTTAGTAAAAGCGATGAACCTAAATATTAGGTATTATATAAAGACTAAATTTAAACCAACCGAAATATATAATGAACAATGCCCTTTTAAAGTAATTTTTCCAAACTTCAATAATGATTCAATGTTAAATCCTGTGTCATACAACATTCGAATTATTGATAATAACGGATATGAAATTAAGATTGGAAAGAAGGACAAGAAAATGATTGGTAAATGGGGTGAAAGTATTATTTTACCAATTGGGAAAGCAATATTTTACAGAAATTTTGAAGTTAAAGTGATGAAAGAGCAAGATTATTTGCTTTCTGTAACTAATTATCAAGATGCTGTTGACCAGTACATGCAGGTTTTTGAACCAACATTAACAAACAAGCAGGCAAGCGCAATTACTTTTTCTTTAAAAGAAGCGATACCTGAAAAAGGAGTTGATATTTTGAATAAAATTATTCATATATATATTCAAGATAATATTGATGACAAAAATGAAATTGCCGATAGTACGATGGCTTTTATAACTGATAGGTTAGCAAGTTTAGGAAATGATTTATCTTCTTTGGAAAATGACATTGAAAAGTATAAAATAGATAATAAAATTGTAGATGTAGAAGCGCAAGGCAAAGCATTAGTTGGCGAACATTCTGAAATAAATAAAAATTTAAGTGAAAAAGAAGTTCAGATATACATTGTAAAGTCTATCATAACTTTTATGAATGAACATAGTACTTCGATTGTGCCATCAACATTATTGCAGGAAAACGAAATATATACAAAATTAATTGAAAAGTATAATGAACTTCAAGCTACTAAGATTAGATTATTGATGAGTCAAACAAGTAGTAGCCCAATAATACAAGATGCAGATAGGCAAATTAAAAGCCTTAAAGATGAAATTATTACAGCTTTATCTGCCATTGAATCAGAAATGCAAATAGAAATAAATAATATAAAAAAGGATTTAGGTATTGTATATGGTGAGATAAGTAAAGTACCATCAAAACAAAGAATTTTCCTTGAATATACTCGCCAGCAAAATATTTTACAAGAATTATATTTATTCTTATTAAAGACCAAAGAGCAGTCTGCTATTACCAAGTCATCAAATATAGCTAATATCAAAATTATTGATAGTGCTAGATGCGAAAGATTCCCTGTTTCACCTAATAAAAAAATATTTATATATGGTTCCCTATTTATAGGGTTAATTATACCTTTAGCATGGTTTTACATTAGAGGAATGCTAAATACTACAGTACAAAGCAAATTTGATATTTCAAATAATACTTCAGTACCTGTAATTGGTGAAATTGGACATAATATTGATAATTCGTCAGTTGTAATACAAGTTGGTTCAAAAAGTTTATTGGCAGAACAATTTAGATCACTACGAACAAATATTCAATTTTTTCTGAATATGGAACAGGAAAAAGTAATAATGCTAACTTCCAGTATGAGTGAAGAAGGTAAATCTTTTATATCAACAAATTTAGGATGTAGTTTAGCTATTTCAGGTAAAAAAGTAATTATATTGGAATTAGATTTGAGAAAGCCAAAAATTTCTAAAACTCTTGGTTTGGATAATAGTATTGGATTCTCTAATTATGCAATTGGACAAGCAGAATTATCTCAAATTATACAACCTTCAGGTGTTTTAGACAGTTTATTTATTATACCATCAGGTCCTGTTCCACCCAACCCGGCTGAATTAATTTTATTAAATAAAACAGAAGAACTTTTTAAAATATTGAGAACAAAGTTTGATTATATTATTATTGATACACCACCAATAGGTTTTGTAACAGATGCACAATTAGCAAATAAGTACGCAGATTTAGCATTGTATGTTGTAAGAAATATGTTTACAGAAAAAGAACAATTGAAAATTGTTGATAATTTATATACTCAGAAAAAAATAAATAAAATAGGAATCGTAATAAATGATATAAAAATGGATAATGGTAGTTCTTATGGGTATGAATATGGATACGGTTATGGGTATGGTTATAAAAAGAATAATACTTATTATATTGAAGAAGTGACTAATAACAAATTTATAAGTTTTTTAAAAAAAAATAAAAAAAAGTAGATGAAAATACTTGATTGCACAATAAGAGATGGCGGTTACTATACAAATTGGGATTTTAATAAAGATTTGGTAAAATTATATTTAGAGTCATTAAATAATCTTCCTGTTGAATATTTAGAAGTAGGGTACCGCAGCCCTAAGCTTAAAAATTATTATGGTGAATATTATTATTGCCCAATATATGTACTTGAAAGTATAAAAAAAATAAGCAACAAAAAGCTTGTAATAATTTTAAATGAAAAAGACATTAAAATTGAGCAAATTGTTGCATTGCTGTCGCCTTGTAAAGAAATTATTACAATGGTAAGGCTTGCTATTGACCCACAAAATATGGATAGGGCAATTGTATTGGCAGAAAAGATAAAATCAATGGGCTTTGAAATTGGCTTTAATGTTATGTACATGTCTAAGTGGAAAGGGCAAAACCAGTTTTTAAATGAAATAAAACACATTAATGGTATTGCCGATGTGTTTTACATGGTAGATTCTTATGGTGGCATATACCCTGAACAGGTAAGAGAAACTTTTGATATTGTAAGAAACCAAACAAATGTTCCTATTGGTTTTCATGGGCACAATAATTTGGAATTAGCTTTAATTAACAGTCTTACAGCAATAGATTGTGGTGCTGAAATGATTGATGCTACAATTACCGGAATGGGGAGAGGAGCAGGTAATTTAAAAACCGAATTATTACTTACAGCATTAAATGCTAGAGATGGATTGACTTTAGATTTTAACGCATTGGCAGATGTAACGGATGCCTTTACTAAATTACAAACAGAATATGGTTGGGGTACTAACTTGCCCTATATGGTTTCGGGGGCTAATTCCTTACCTCAAAAAGATGTAATGGAGTGGATTACAAAAAGATTTTACTCTATAAATAGCATTTTAAGAGCATTAAATAACCAGAAAGATAAAGTAAAGGATAATGAACAGTTTCCTGTTTTTAGCCAAGCTAAGAAGTATAAAAAAGTTATTATTTTAGGCGGAGGGCTATCAGCAATTGAGCACCAAGAAGCTGTAAAGCAATTGGTGTCAACACATAATGATATTTGTATTATTCATGCAAGTTCACGCCATGCATTAATTTATAAATCATTAAATGTAAATCAATACTTTTGTTTGGTAGGAAATGAAGGGAATAGATTAGAAAAAATATTTAGCGATTTGGGTAATTTTAATGGACAATGTATTTTACCGGCATATCCTAGAAAAATGGGTACTTATGTGCCCAAAATTATATCAGAAAAAGTATTTGAATTAAAGCAAGTAACATTTACGGAGAATTTAAACGATACACATACTGCTATCGCACTGCAATGCAGTATAGAACTAGGCGCTGAACAAATATATTTTATAGGTTATGATGGTTATGCAGGTCGGAATCTAAATCAAAGAGAGATAGATTTATTAAATGAAAATGAAAGTTTATTTCAGTCATTTAATAAAGCTACCAATTTGAAATTAGTTTCATTAACACCAACAATATATAAAGAGCTCATTCCGGAGTCAATATATTCATATTTATAGTCTATGTCTAGAATTTTAGGTGTCATACCGTCCCGATTAGCATCAAGTAGATTGCCAAATAAGCCATTGGAAACTATATTGGGAATACCATTAATAATACATGTATTGAAAAGAGCACAAAAGTCTAAATTACTTACGGACTTAATTGTTGCTACAGATTCTTCAATAATATTTGATTTAGTAGAGAAAAATGGAGGAAAGGCAATGCTAACCTCCTTGTACCATAAGAATGGAACTGAAAGAATGGCAGAAGTAATGGATAAATATCCTTATGATTATTATACACTAATTAATGGCGATGAAATTCTTTTAAATCCGGAGTCTATTGATATTAGTATAAATACTTTATTGAATTGTCCTACGGCAGATGCATCAATTTTGGCTGTACCTTTTAAAAGAGAAAATTCGCCATCAGACTTTAAAATTGTTTTGAATTGTAAAAATGAAGTAATGTATATTTCTCGAAACGATATACCGTCAAATGCTAGAAACCCAGTAGATTACCGATTAAAAGCATATCATTTAATGACATTTAAGCCCGAAGTAATAGATGCATATCGAAAAATGGAAAAGTCTCCACTTGAAAAAATTGAAGACCATGAGCATTTAAGACTAATAGAAAATTGTTATAAAATTGTATGTGAAGTAGTAAATGACAAATGTATTAGTCTTGATACACCAGAAGATTTGCCGCTAATTTTAGAATATTTGAAATCTGATAATGTGTATAAAACCTATGCTTGATAATTATAAAGTAATTCTTTGGGATTTTGACGGTGTATTAATGAATTCTAATGCTGTAAGAGACTTAGGTTTTGAACAAGTATTGTCAAATTATCCAAAAGAGCAAATAAATGAATTAATGTTATTTCATAGGAAGAATGGAGGCTTATCAAGGTATGTAAAGTTTAGATATTTTTTTGAAAATATACGAAATGAGAAGGTTACAGAAGAACAAATAAATGCCTTGGCACAACAGTTTTCAAGTATCATGTTACAATTATTGCGGGATGAAAAACTGTTAATTGAAAACTCAATAAATTTCGTAAAAAACAATTGCGATAAATTTGAAATGCATATTGTATCTGGGTCTGATGGGAAAGAATTAAATATTATTTGTAATGCTATTGGTATCGCTAAGTATTTTAAGACAATTAGTGGTAGCCCTACACCAAAAAAAGAATTAGTAAAGAATATCGTTATTAATCATCAATTACCAGCTTCTGATTTTTGTTTAATAGGAGATTCTATAAATGATTTTGAAGCAGCACAAGCAAATGATATTTTCTTTTATGGTTATAATAATATAGACTTGAATACGCACGGTAGAAAATATATAGATTCATTTGATTTGAATTAAAATATATTTTGCAATTACCCAATATGTATAACTTTACTTTTGAAATATCTACATGAAGTTTTTAAAATTATCTGAAAGTTATAAGTCAGCTTTAATATTAAGTTACTCATATACTTTACTTACTTATTTATCTAGTATTTTTGTTGTTAAATATATTTTTAAATATTTAAATAATGAAGAATATGGTGTATATATTTTAATAATAGAGACATTAGCAATATTTGAAGTGTTAGATTTCGGGTTTACAGGTGGTATGTTAGCATTTTTGTCGCGTGAGACAGATAATTATAATCGTATTAGTAAAATTGTTTCTACTTTATTTTATCCACAAGTATTGTTGGCATTAATAGCAGGTTTATTAGGATGTATTTTTTCTTTTTATCCTAGTTTAATTTTTAATTCAAAAGGTACTAATTTTCAAGGTAGTACATTAACAATATCCTTACTTATAGCTGCTTTTGGTCTTGTAATTTCAATGATAGCAAAAAGCTATTCAAATATTTTGTATGCACGAAGGAAAATTGCATCAGACAGTATTCTTAAAATAATTGCACTTTCTATACGACTAATTGCCATTTTTGGATTTTTAAGGTTTTTTAGTCATGTAAATGGAATACTATTTTTAATTTTTGTAACAATTATAAGTAGTTTAATTAATCTAATTCAATGTATTATTAGAATAAAGAAATTAGATAGTAATATTAAAATAAATATAGCAAATTTTTCATTGCCGATATTAAAAGAAGTATTACCTGTATCTATATGGTTTGCAATTGGTTCTATTGCAATTTTTTTAATAGAAAGAATTGATAATGTAGTAACAGGTAAACTTATAGGACCGGCTGCAATTGCAATATTAACTGTTAGTAGAAAATTATTTGATTTTGTAAAACAATTTATTAATCAGCTAACTAATAATTATCGTCCATATTTTGGTAAAATGCTTGCAAATAATAGTACGATTGAAGCTTTTGATAAATTTAAAAAACTGTCAATTATTTCTATTTTAGTAAGTACTATTGCAGGTGCTATCGCTATATTAATAAATAAATATTTTGTGAGTATTTGGGTTGGGGTTGATAAATTTGGTGGTACGCTGCTAAATTTCGGAATGTACATGAATCTTATTTATCATGCATGGAAATTACCATTTAGAGCTTATTTATCGTCAAGTTTGTTAACAAAACAATTAGCCGTATTAGCGATTTGCGAAGGGATTTTGAATTTGTTTTTGGCATATATTTTAGTTTGCAACTATAATTGGGGAATAAATGGTGTAATAGCATCTACATTTTTTGTAGGACTGCCAATAAATTTAGTGTTTTTGTGTTATATTTTTAATGATAATAAAATTGAAAGCATAAAAAAGTATATTTATAGGAATTTAATAAATTTTGCAATTCCATTGCCGATAGTTTTAGTATTGTTTTTACTTCAATTTTTTGGAGTAAATGATATTTTGCAAATATGCATATGTATTTCTTCTATACTAATTACATTTTTGCTAACAATAAAAATGGGGTTTCCAGGTATTACAATGAAAAATCTTATTAAAGGAAAATTTTTATGATAAATGTTTATGCGTTTGTAGATGATGAACATAAAATTGTAAAGCCATTAGAAACATCTGATCGGTTAAATATTAAATATTTTAAACCGCAACCACATTATGTATTTCAAATACCTTATCCGGACATAGTAATAGTAGTTAGTGATTGGCGGCATAATGTGGCAAAAATTCTTATAGATGCAAAAGCTTTAGGTATTCCTACTTTAATGATGCAAGATGGCACGCTTGATTGGATAATACAATATGAAGGTGATTTGTATGCAGGAAGTGGCGGGGCGGCACATTATCATCCAATACTTAGCGATAAGATTGCATGTATTGGGCATCAAACTGCTCGTATTTTATCTTCTTGGTGTGGAGCAGAGAAAGTTGAAGTGGTTGGTTTTCCGATATTGAGTAATGAAATTGAGGATGCAAATAAATATAAGAATGAAAAAAAAATAGCATTATCAAAAGATAAATATACTATTCTTGTTACATCACCAAGGCAAGGATGGTTTTCAGAAGAACATAAAATAGCTTTTTTACAAGCATTATCAGATATAAAAGAATACATAGGTACGCAAAAAAATATAGATGTAACTTGGCGTTTGGCTCGAAATTTATCAAACATATTACAAGTTGAGAATAAATTAAAAGAAAAAGAAAGTTATGAACTAGTTGAATTGATTAAAGACGCAGACATAGTAATATCTGCACAAAGTACTGTAGTAATTGAAGCAATGTTATACGGAAAACCGGTTGCAATAATAGATTACCTAAACTCGCCACAATTTTATGGCACTGCTTGGTTTATTACATCTAAAGAACAAATTGAAAAAACAATTAATTCTATGCTGCAACGTAATGCAGACAGAATGTTGTATCAAGAATATCAGTTAAATGATGTTTTATATTTTAAAGAGAATACAATTGACAGAACAGTTTTATTAATAGAAAAAATGGTTGATTATGCTAAATATAATAATATTAATGAGGTTGCTTTCCCTGAGAATTTATTAGAATATAATAATCCGTTTCTTAATAAAATAGCTGTAAATATTAAAGAAATATATCCTAAAATTAGTGAGTTTGTAATTTCGGAAGCTGATAAATATTACTATTTAAATAGTAGATTGAATGGCGAATTGAATAAATTTCATAGAAAGTCTACTTTGTCAAGTAAAATATCAAAAAAAATTTATTTGATATTTAATAATATGAAAAAGAAATAAAATTTATTCAAAAGTCAATTTTGAAAAATAAAATTACATGAAAAAAATATTAATTATAGGTATAAATGGCACTATTGGTAAAGCATTAAAAAAGTTGATGGAAGATGAGTATGAAATATTCGGTACTACTTCTAAATTAGAAAATGCAACTGATTCTATGTTTTACATTGATTTTTCAATACCTGAAACTATTGAAAACTTTAAAACAGAATTTGATTTTGATCATATAATTGTTACAGCAGGTAAAGAACCACAAAGAAATTTAAAAGAAAGCGATTATAGCCACGTACTAAGTATGTTTAGTATACATGTAATGGGGCCTTTGTTGTTTATTAAAATAATAGCTGATAAAATTAATTTCGGTGGGAGTGTTACATTTATTTCATCTCCGGCTGCTTATCAAGGAAGTTACGACCCATCGTATGCGGCAGTTAAAGGTGCCATAAATGCTTTGGTACGAACATTAGCGAAAGATTTAGCACCAAAAATAAGAGTAAACGCTATGTCTCCAAGTTTAATAATTGATTCGCCGGTTTATAACCGAATGACAGATAATTTTAAGGCAAAGCATATTAATAATTCTTTGACTAAAAAATTAACAACTGCACAGCAGTGTGCAGAAGGAATCTTATTTTTAATTAAAGGAGAGCAAATTACGGGACAAATTTTACATATTAACGGAGGATTGATATATGGATATTAAAGAACATGTAATAATTACAGGTGGTGGCTTATTTGGACTAACAACTGCAATAGTACTTGCAGAAAACGGTTATAAAGTTACTGTAATAGAAAAAAACAATGATATACTTAAAGAAGCATCTTTAGTAAATCAAAACAGAATTCATTATGGTTACCATTACCCACGAAGCATTACAACAGGTAGAGAAGCTTTAGAAGGCTTGCCATCATTTAAACAATATTATGGCAATTGCATAAATGATAGTTTTGTGAAATATTATGCTATTGCAAAAAAAGGCAGCTTATTAACGGCAGATGAATATGTGGATTTTTGTAAAGAATTAGACATACCCTTAAAAGAAGAATGGCCTGACGAAACAATTTTAAATAGAAGTTTGCTTGAAATGTGTTGGAAGGTTTATGAGCCTGTGTTTGATTATCATACATTAAGAATTGATATTTTAAAATATTTAAATGCAAATAAATCAATCAGGATATTACGTAATGCCCAAGTAGAAAATATAGAGCGTTTTGCAAATAATAAAATAAAAGTATTGCTTAATAATGGATATAATTTAGATGGGAATTTCTTGGTAAATGCGACATATAGTGGTATTACAGATGTTTTGAAATTATTTAATGAGCATATTTTAAAAGCCAATTATGAATTATTGGTTTTGCCGATATTGAAAATGAAGGAATTGATTTCTCCATTTGGTATTACTATTATGGATGGTCCTTTTTGTTCGTTAGTGCCAAGAGGATTTGTAAAAGATGAATATATTTTGTCTCATGTAAAGTTATCAGTAATACAATCGCATTTAGGTTATTCTAAACCCGAGTGGAACATTTTTGATGGGATAGTTGAAAAAGAAATAATAGAAAATTGTAAACAATTTTATCCTGTTTTAGAAAAAATGGAATATCAGGAATCTTGGATAACTACAAAAATTGTATTGCCACAACAAGATATTGATGATGCAAGACCTACATTATTATTAGAGCATGGCGATAATATTTGTTCCGTTTTTAGTGGTAAAGTTACTACATGTGTTTTAGCAGCAAACAAAATACTTGCAAAAGTGAATAAGTTATTTAAATAAATTATATTATTATTATGAAAGTATTATTTTGGGTAAGTAATTCTTCCGATCCATCTGCGAGGTTTAGATTTTTACAATTTGTAGAACCACTAAGAGCAAGAGGAATAAATGTGGATGTTATAATAGCAAATCCGCCAAGAAATTATGTTTTTAAAGCACACAAAAGAATTTTTCAGATAATTGAGGGATATATTATCCTTATAAAGCGTGTAATGCAGGTGTTAAAGATGTGTAGAAATGCTTATAAATATAATATTATTTACACAAATAAGGATTTAGTACCCAACCTTGGGATATTATGGCTTGAAGCATATCTTTCTAAAAAAAATAATAATCTTATATTTGATATTGACGATGCAATTTATTTAGGACAAAGAGGTGAAAAATTAAAAAAAATACTACCTTATTATAAAGCTGTCATTTCAGGCAGTCCGGTATTATCAGGCTATTTGTTAAAAACATTAGGATTTAAAGAACATTATATTCCTATGGCAATAAATACAGATTTTTATAAACCAATAGAAACAAGAAAAGCAGGAAAGTTACGCATAGGTTGGAGCGGTTCGCACCATACAAATGTATATGCATTACCTTTGCTTGAAAAAATATTGCAAAAATTAGCTACGGTTATAGATTTTGAATTTATAATTATATCTAATGTAAATCCGAATTTAAATTGGAATGCTGTGAATATAAAGTTTATTGAATGGACAAGTGAAACAGAAGTAGAGGGATTACAGCTTTTTGATATTGGCTTGATGCCGCTTAAAGATGGCGAATTTGAAAGAGGAAAGTGTGCGTTGAAGGCTGTGCAATATATGGCAGTTGGTATTCCCGCATTGGTATCGCCAGTTGGCGTTAATGAAATGATAATTGAACATGGAGTAAATGGATACCATTGTAAGAGTGATGATGAATTTGTTGAATATTTACAAAAACTAGCATTAAATGATGAATTGAGAATACAAATGGGTAAAAATGCAGTTAAAACAGTTATAGAAAAATATTCAATAGATGTATTATGCAATAGATATATTCAAGTTTTTGAAGAAGTGATAAATAAAAATTATTCAGTTAAGGCTTGATAATTTTGTAATATTTTGTTTAAAAATTATATATGAAAATTGATTTGATAATTACTACTTATAATAGACCTGAAAATATTGTTAAACTATGCGAAGAAGCAAAAATATGCAAACCAAGTCCAAATAAAATAATTGTAGTAGATAGTTCTGAAAATAGTAATGATTATTTAGAGAATGATGAAAATATTACTTACATAAAAAGTTCGCATAAAAATCAACCATATCAACGTTATCTAGGTAGTTGCTTATCAACAGCTGATATTTTATGTTTTTTTGATGATGATATATCTATATTAGATACACATATATTTGAGAAAATCTATAATGTTTATAATGGGAATACAAATATTGTTGCTGTAGGTGCAAAGGTAAAATATAACGACAATGTAAAGAACAATAGAAGTAAGTTATTTAAATTTATTTCTATGCTTACAGGTGTGCCTTTAAGTAAAAATGGCGAAGTAAATATATTTGGACAAGAAAATCCTTTTAAAATAATTAGTACCACAAATGTTGAAATATTACATGGGCCAATTATGAGTTTTAAGAAATCTATTTTTGGAGATTTAATTACTAATAATTTTCTTTCTATATTTGAAAAAAGGTGGGCTATTCCTGAAGATAAATTTATAAGTTTTAGTGCATCAAGAAAAGGTTTGGTATATAAAATAAATGATTTTTTAGTAGTTCATCCACCTAATAAAAGTACTTACTTTTCTAATGTAAAAGATTTTGAAGCTAGAGTGATTTATTCTAGATTATGGTTAGCTATCAATATCGGTAAAAGTAAAAAATATAATAATGTATTTATTTATTTAATGTTTGGTTATTATTTATTTTGGCGATTATTGATTACTGGCATTAATTCTATTTTGTTTAGTAAAATACAATTTGAAAAATTTAAAGGTAATTTATTGGGGCTTAAACGAATAATTCAATATGGCTTCAACTATCAGAAAATAACACCTGGTATTGATTGGAAAATAGAAATTGAAAATGACATTAAAACATTTTATAAATAATGATTGCAATTGATAAGAAAAATAAATTAAATTTAAAGAATGTTATTAGTGGCTCGTCTCTGATACCAAGTAAAATATTTATATTTTATGGAATTTTTATTTCATTTCCGGCAATTGTATTATTTGGTCAGAATATATCATCATTAATTTTTTTGTTTATTTTTTATAAAGTAATTCAGTCAAAAGCAGTATTTAAAATTAATACTCTGCAACAAACTATTGCAATACTTTTTGGTATTGGGGCAATATTATCTGTAATTAATATACAAAATAAAAGCAGTATTGCAATAAGCAATGCATTACAAGTATTGCCAAATTATCTATATTGGGTAGTAGTTATGATTTTTTTTGTTTCACAAAGAAATCTGATAGTTAAAAATTACTATTATATATCTAAGGGAATTATGATTGGAATTATGATTTTAATTCCTTATAATTTCATACAATACTCTATACCTACTTCGCCATTTCATTTATGGATAACCGAAAATAATTTTTCTTTTCTATGTATTTGTTTTACTCCAATTGCAGTTTATCACATTAAAGCTGAGTATAATGTGAAATATGCTTACATTTTTGCTTTTATCTGTATTTTAGCAAATGCTTATGCAGGAAGAAGAATTGGAACAACGTTTGTGTTTTTTGGATGCTTACTAACAATGGGGGTTGGTAAAAATGCCATTACTTCAGCAATTAGAATTTTAGTTATAGTTGTTGCTGTAGTAGGGCTTCTACAATTAGATATAGCAAAAGAACAATTAATGAAAATTAGCCCACGAGTGTATGATATGTTTTATAATTCAGAAGCAATAGCAACTGAGGACAGGTCTCTATTATTTAGAAAGGCAATGGTAGAAAAAGGCTTAACAATTTTTGAAAATAACATGATTACCGGGATAGGTTTAAATAATTTTAGTTTAGATAATACTGGTTTATCCGGAAATTTCGAAGGCGCAAAATATGTAGCAAATAAAGATTTACATAAGAGTGCACATAATTCATATATTCTATTATTAGCAGAAGGTGGTCTTGCTGTTTTTGTTCCATTTATATTAATTTTACTTTCTATTATGTTATCATTTGTATTTTATCTAAGGAAAATTCCACCTTTTTTTAAGCCTATTTTTATTGGTATTTTATTTATGTCAATTCACCTATATTATATATCTGCAATAGTTAATATTTTTACTTGGGTATTAATATCAATAGGCTTGGCAGTAAGTACTTATGTAAGTAAAAAATATAATATATGAAACTTGGCTTCTACTATCATATTCCGGTTCAATTAAAAGATAATAAAGTTTATTTGCCTTCTTTACTCGGTTTGTTTTTAATTTCGTTAAGCAACCATGTAGAGCAATTAATGTTATTTATGCATGTGGAAGCAAATAATAATTTGCCTTTAGAAGATTATTGTGTTGAAAGAGATAATATTAAATTCGTAAATCTTGGAATAAAAACTCCAGCTTGGCATAGAATAATTTTTAATGGTAAATTCTTAAATTTAATAAAAAGAGAGTCTATAGAATGTGATGCAATATTAGTAAGAGCACCAAGCCCTTTAGCTCCATATTTTAGTAAAAAGTTTAAGAAAAAACCTAAAATATTTTATTATTTAGTTGGGGATTATGCTGAGGGTATTAAGAATTTTGAAAATGGTTCTTTTAGAGATAAAATCATTGCATTTTTATTAAGATATAATGATAATGATTTATATTCTGAAATAAAAGATAAATTTATTTTTGTAAATTCAATTTCACTTGCAAATAGATACGAAATTGTTGCTAAAAAGGTTGAAGTTGTAAAAACTACAACTTTATCATTAGACTCATTTTATGAAAGATTAGATACGTGTATTGACAAAAATATAATAAATTTACTTTATACCGGAAGATATGAAGCTGCAAAAGGATTGTTTGAATTGATAAATGCAGTAGCAAAATTGGGTAAAATAAATGACATAGAATTTATTTTGAATATTGCTGGTTGGGATGTAGATGTTGAAAAGAAATTTGAAAAGAAATTAATAGCTTATGCAAATGAAAAAGGCATTAAGCTTGTGAATCATGGAAAGAAAAACTTAGGTATTGATTTATATAGTCTTTATCGTGATGCAGATATTTATATTATGCCTTCTTATCATGAGGGGTTTCCAAGAACCATATGGGAAGCAATGGCGAATTGCTGTCCGGTAATAGCTACAAAAGTTGGAGGAATACCTTATTTTTTGCAAAATGAAGAAAATGCTATTTTAATAGAACCTAAAAGTGATGATGAAATAGTAGAAGCAATTGAATTTTTAATAAATAATACAAGGATAAGACAAAATATTATTAAGAACGGATATGCTATAGCAAAAACAAATACTTTTGAATCCCAATCAAAAATATTGATTGATAAAATAAAGAGTGAACTTTAATATCTTTTTGACAGCATTATTTTATGAAAAATATTATTAGATTAGTACGATATGATTGGCCTTTGCATTTTTTATTAATGTTTACAAATTGGATGCCTGACAATATTTTTATTTTAAGATTTAGAGGGGCAATTGTAAGACCATTTTTTAAAAAATGTGGTAAAAATTTATTATTAGGTAGAAATGTTACGTTTTATAATTGCTCAAATATATCGATAGGAACGAATGTAGCTATAGCTATTGGTAATTGGTTTATGGCATCTAACTCCATAACGTTAGAAGACGAAGTAACCATTGGCCCATATTGCGTTTTTGTAGATGCAACTCATAGTAGGGGGGAAACTGGTTCGTTCAGATTTGGTAAAGATTCAAATGCACCTATCGTTATTGGAAATGGAACTTGGATTGCTGCTCACGTGGTTATTTCAGCAGGTGTAAGTGTTGGTTGTAAATCATTAATTGTTGCTAATGCTGTTGTAATTAAGAGTGTTCCGGAGTGGGCAATAGTAGCTGGTAATCCTGCAAAAGTGCTTAGAAGCGGCGAATAATAGTAGATTTTCTTTTTATTACCTAAAATACATAATTATTTATATAAACATATTTTCATTTCTTTTGTGAATATTTAAAATGAATACGATTGGTATAGATATTGAAATGATTTCTATTTTTCCTAATGTTAAAGACTTTAAGACAGAAGCATTTTACATTGATAATTTTACACCAAATGAAATTGCTTATTGTATTTCACAAAATAACCCTATTCAAAGTTTTGCCGGTTTGTTTTGTGCTAAGGAAGCAATTTTTAAAGCTGGTTTTAATAAAGAAAATATCTCTTATTCTGATATAGAAATAGAACATGATGAAAAAGGGAAACCTATTTTTGAAGGATTCAATATTTCTATTGCCCATACTTCTGAAACAGCTGTTGCTGTTGCAATAAATAATTTCTAATTTTTTGTATTTTATATAAAGTGTATTTGTGGTAGAAAAAAATAAGATTTTATTTATTGGCACTTTTCTTAATAAGAGCAGGGGTACTTTGTCTCCGAGTGTACAGGTAGCTAAAAAAATTAGTATGCTTGGTTGGGATGTAATACTTACATCAAAATACGAAAATAAAATACTAAGATTATTTCAACAATTAGGACACGTACTAGTATATAATGGGAGTTTTGTACATATTGATGTGTTTAGTGGAAATGCGTTTAATTGGGCATATTTTTGCGGATTATTAGCAGCAAAAAGAAAAAAGAAAATTTTACTAACATTACATGGTGGTAAACTACCTGAATTCTTCCCGGTAAACAAGGATAAGATTACTTCTTTATTTTCAAAAGCATATCAAATTGCATCACCATCAAAATTTATTACTAATTATTTTAATGTTGAAGGTTTTAAAATAATTTATCGTCCTAACCCGGTAAGTATTGATAATTTTAAATTTATTGAAGAGATAAAATTTCCTGAAAAAATAATTTGGATTAGGGCATTTGATGAAATATATCGGCCGGAATTAGCAGTTAAAGCCTTTAGAATTGTATTAAATAAATATCCAAAAGCTGTTTTAACTATGTTAGGACCAGATGGGGGATTAAAGAATACAACCATAATATTAGCAAAAGAACTGGGTGTGTTTGATAATATTATTTTTCATGAGCCGGTACAGAATAATCTACTACCTGATATTTTGCACGGAAATGGTATATTTATAAATACTACAAAATATGAAAGTTTTGGTATGGCTGTAATGGAAGCAGCTGCGGCCGGGATACCAATTGTTAGTACCCCGGCAGGTGAAATACCTTATTTGTGGAAAAATAATGAAGAAATGCTAATTACAGATGATTGGTCGGAACATAATATGGCAGAAAAAATAATTTTATTATTTGAAAATAAGAAATTAGCAGAAAAGTTAAGACATAACGCAAGATTAAAGACGCTTGAATTTTCGTGGGAAAATATTTTGCCGCTATGGAAACAGGTATTAAATATTAATTAAAATGAATTTATACAATCATTTTGTTGAAAAAATTGTTTTACCGGTAGGAGATAAAGTACTAGGTACATCTTTCATTAAAGGGCTTCAACATTGGCGAAGTTTACAATATTTAGATGCAAATGCATTACAAGTGCAGCAAACAAAAGCTTTAAATGATTTACTAACGTATTCTACTACAAAAATAAACTACTACAAAAATTTAAATGTAAAAAAATACGATAATCCTTACGAATGGATTAAGCAGTTTCCTTTATTGACAAAGAAAAGAATAAAAGAAAATTTAACTGAAATGCTTATTACACCTAATGTAGAGCAATTGGTTAAAGAATCAAGCAGTGGGTCGTCTGGTATTCAAGGTACTGTTTATATGTCAAAGCAAGAAGCCTCTTTTTCGCAAGGTTTACAAATTTTAGCTTGGGAGTGGGGTGGGTATCATTTAGGTGATACCGTTTTACAATTAGGAATAACACCCGAAAGAACACGCGTAAAACAAATAAAAGATATACTACTAAATACAACCTATACTAATGCATATAATATAGATGAAAATATAGTAATAGATGTATTGAAAAAACAAAAGACGAATGGATTCTTTTGTGGATACGCGTCAGGATTATATACTTATGCAAAAATTGCTGAAGAAAAGGGATTAAGTAATATAAAATTTAAGTCAGTTATTTCTTTCGGAGATAAAATGTTTCCACATTATCGTAAAAAGATAGAACAAGTATTTAATACAAAAGTGTATGATAATTATGGTTGTACCGAAGGCATTATTATATCTGCCGAATGCGAGCACGGAAACCAACATATTATAACACCACATGTTTACCTTGAATTATTAGATGGAAATGGAAATGAAGTAGCACCCGGAGAGCAAGGTTATGTAGTAGTAACGAGGCTGGATGCATACACAATGCCATTAATTAGGTATTATTTGGGCGATTTAGCTATAAAAAGTAAAAATGAAACGGAATGCCCTTGTGGACGAAAATTACCAATGTTGGATATGATAATTGGTAGAGATACTGATATAATAATAACGCCAAGGGGTAAAAGGCTAATTGTACATTTTTTTACAGGGATATGTGAACATATTTCTGAGATTAAACAATTTAGAGTCATTCAGCATCAAATTGATGATATTGAAATGGAAGTAATACCGGATATTCATTTTAGCAATGATATTTTAGAGGCATTGAAAAGTAAAATATTTGATAGAGCTACAGAAACTTTTCCTTTAAGATTTACAATTGTTGAAAAGATACCTTCAACATCGTCTGGTAAGCCACAAATTATTTTATCGAAATTACCTAAAGAAATAAATACAAATTTATAGTTTTTGCTAATTATAAATATATTTTATATAAAATAGATTAAGTATGGTAGGAAATATATATTATGCTGAAAAAACTGATTTACCTGCTATAGCAAAAGTTCATAGAAAGGCATTTCCTAAATCTTTGGCTACGGCAATGGGGCAAGCATATGTAGAAAAAATGCTTGAATGGTTTTTATCCACAACAAAAACATATATTTTTTATTACAAAAATGAATCAGATGTAATTGTTGGTTATTGCGGTGCATTATTAAGAGATGGTACATTATCAACCGGGTCTGCATCAGGAATGTTACAACATAGTTTTAATGAAGCTGTAAAATCGTTTGTGAAAAGACCATGGCTTCTTTTTCATAAAGAGATGAAAAAAAAATACAAACTGGCAATCAGAAATATTTTGTTTAAATTTTTTAAAATTCGGCAAAAAAATAAGAAAAATATACAATCAAGTAATGCTATAAATATTCCTGTTTTTGCTTTAGTGGGTATTGGTGTAAATCCTGAGGTGTTTAGTAAAGGGATTGGTTCTGAGCTATTGAAAGAATTTGAGAGGAAGGCGAGGGAATTAGAAATAACGAAAATGGAATTAACAGTAATATTTTCTAATGATAGAGCAATAAAAGCTTATGAAAGAAATGGATGGTTAAGAGGTATTCTGAACGGGGAGAGCCTTACTATGTTTAAAAATTTATAAAGTACTTATACATAATTGTGCAAATTAAAAGCAACTTTGTATCTTTGAGGTTAAATATTGAAAAGAAAATTAATTAAATCAATTTGGATTGTTGATAGAAAAAATTTAAATTTACAAAAGTTAGACTTTATTAATCTGCTTATGCGTTCTATTAAGTAATTTAATAATCTAAAAAATATTTATAAATATGAAAATATCATTTTCGCCACCATATATAGATGACGATATTACCGAACAGGTAGTAGAAACATTACGTAGTGGTTGGATTACATCTGGACCTAAAGTTAGAGATTTAGAAAATTTGTGTGCTGAATATGTAAATGTTGAGAAGGCAATTTGTGTAAATTCTTGGACATCAGGTGCTGCTTTGGTACTAAAGTGGTTAGGAATTGGCCCGGGTGATGAAGTTATTATTCCTGCTTATACCTATTCTGCTACTGCATTAGCAGTAATTCATACCGGTGCTACAGTAGTAATGGCTGATATTTTAGATGATTTTACTATTAACTATGAAGAAATAAAGAAGAAAATTACTAAAGCAACAAAAGCGGTAATTGCCGTGGATATTGCCGGATACCCTTGCGATTATACAAAAATAAAAGATGTATTATCTTCAGAAAATATAAAATCAGAATTTACTCCAAAAAATGATATTCAAGTAGGTTTTGGAAGACCGATATTAATATCAGATGCTGCACATTCTTTGGGAGCTACTTACGAAGCAAAATCTGCCGCTTTAGCATCAGACATTACTATATTTTCTTTACACGCTGTAAAAAATGTTACAACTGCTGAGGGTGGTGTTATTTGTTTGAATTTACCAACCCCGTTTGATAATGTTGCTGTATATAATTGGATGAAGTTAAATTCTTTAAATGGACAGACGAAAGATGCATTTACAAAATCTCAAATTGGTAGTTGGCGTTACGATATTGTTTCTCCGGGCTTAAAAATTAATATGCCTGATTTATGTGCTGCATTGGGTTTAGCCCAATTAAGAAAATATGCTACTATTTTATTGCCTGAAAGAGAACGCGTTTGTTCGGTATATTATGATTTTTTTAAGCAAAAAGATTGGGCTGTTTTACCACCGGTAAATACTGAAAATAGAAAATCGTCTTTTCACCTTTTTCCTCTTAGAATTAATAATATTACAGAGGAACAAAGAGATAAGATAATACAAATTACAGCTGAAGCCGGAGTAAGTACAAATGTGCATTTTATTCCCTTACCCATGCTAACTTTATTTAAAAATATGGGCTATAAGATTGAAGACTACCCTGCTACATATAAAAATTATGCACATGAAATATCGTTGCCAATATATCCACAACTTACGAATGAAGAGTGTTTATATGTTGCACAACAAATTGAAAAAGCATATAATGAGGTTATTTAAATGATTAGATTGTTTGATATTTTATTTTCCTTTTTGGGCTTAATTGTATTAAGCCCAATTTTAATTATTATTGCTATATGGGTAAAATTGAGTTCCAAAGGTCCCTTTTTTTATAAACAAACAAGAATTGGAAAAAAGGGTATTCCTTTTTCAATGATAAAATTCCGTTCTATGTATGTAGATGCTGACAAAAAGGGGCTATTATTAACTGTTGGTGGAAGAGACCCAAGAATAACCAATGTGGGTTATATTTTACGAAAATACAAATTAGACGAATTACCTCAGTTATGGAACGTTTTAATAGGAAATATGAGCATAGTAGGGCCAAGACCAGAAGTAAAAAAATACGTTGATTTATATACGGAAGAACAGAAAATAGTATTAACAATAAAACCGGGTATAACTGATTTAGCATCTGTAACGTATCAAGATGAAAATACTTTATTAGAAAAACAAAAAGACCCTGAGCAATATTATATAAATACAATTTTGCCAAATAAAATAAGACTTAATAAAATATACATACAAAAAATTTCACTTAAACTTTATTTTCAAATTATTTTCCTTACTATTAAAAGGATTTTCAAAAAGTAATTACTTCTTGAAAATCCTTTTAATAGTATATAAATTTTCTGCTGTCAACAATATATAATGAAATATAAGTTTACTTACCTCTTTTTGCTTTCTTCTTTTTACTTCACAGTTGTTGCAGTTGCACAAACAACTTACTTGCCTTTAGAGTCTGAAGATAATTACTTGCTTGATAGACTTGAAACACGTTCGGGCAGATTATCTGATACGCTTTGTTTAACAGCTAAGGCAGAATCTAGAATGAGAGCAGTACAATTTATTAATCAAAAAAAACAGGATACTCTTTTAAAACTTAATCGAATTGAGAAATATAATATACAACAACTAATTTCGGAAAATGGTGAATGGGCTGTAGATAGTGATGCGGCAATAAATTCTAAACATGCCCTATTTAATACTTTTTATAAAAAACAATATGATTTCTTCCATTTAAATACTAAAGAGTTATTTCTTGTTTTGAACCCTGTATTGAATTTAACAGAAACGCATGAAAGTAGCGAACAGAAAAATTCTTTAATAAAAAACCCGATGTTATTTAATTCTCATTACTTTGAAGTAAGAGGAAGAATAATGTCTAAAATTGGTTTTTATACTTTAATTACTGATAATCAAGAAGCATTGCCATCTTTTATTGCTAATGCATCATTAAGTAGAAGAAGCGTACCGGGTTTAGATTATTATACAAATGTAAGTGGCTTGGCAAATAGGGTAGATTATTTTCATGCATCAGGATATTTTGATTTTGCATTAATAAAAAATAAAATTAATGTAACCTTTGGAAATGGTAAAAATTTTATAGGAGACGGAATTCGCAGTTTGTTTTTAAGTGATGCATCTGCAAATACTTCTTATTTAAAAATTACAACCAGAATTTGGAAATTTAATTATCAAAATCTTTATTTAGAACTTACACCCCAGTTCTCAAAACTAAGTGAGCGGTTGCCGCATAGTTTTGCAACTATGCATCATTTAAGTATAAACTTAAGTAAATGGCTAAATGTAGGTGTTTTTGAAGCTGTTGTTTTTAACCGTCCTAATTCGTATGAAATTGATTATTTAAACCCTATTATTCTTTATCGTTACGTAGAACGTTATAACGGTAGCCCAGATAATGAATTATTAGGCTTTAATTTTAAAGCTATAGCAGCGCATAAATTGCAACTGTATGGACAATTGATGTTAGATGAGTTTACAGCAAAAGAGTTTTTTGGTGGGCATGGTTATTGGGCAAATAAATATGGAATACAGTTAGGAGGTAAATTATATGATGCATTAGGTATAAAAAATCTTGACTTGCAGGCAGAATTAAATTGTGTAAGACCGTTTACCTATTCGCATAACGATACTGTAATTAATTATACTAATTATAATCAACCGCTTGCACACCCTTTGGGTTCCGGGTTTATAGAAATGCTTTTTGTAGCAAGATACCAACCTGTTAAAAACTTGTATTTTACATTAAAAGGAATGCATTATACAAAAGGTGCAGATACAGGTAATATAAACTACGGTAACAATGTTTTCTTAGATTATTCCAACCATTATGCAGAGCATGGCGTACCATGGATAAGTGGTGTAAGTACCAATTGTAATACATTTGGATTAAACGTATCCTATCAATTGTTCCGAAATGTATTTTTAGATTTAGGTTCAGTTTCCCGCGATTTTGTTGCAAGCATAATAAATACAGAATTAAGCTCTACTACCGGAAAAACACTCGGGAATAGCTCTACTACTTTATATTACTTTGGCATCAGAATAAATGCACCACGAAGGGCTTATGATTCCTTTTTTTAAACTTCTTACCACAATCTCTTTTTTTCGTTACAAGCAAAAATAAGTTTTTGTAAGCGTTTTTTTTGTGTTGTAAGTTGTTTGGCACTCATTACCCAATGTATTGAAATCTTAATATAAGAAGGAGCTTGGGCATTAAAAAAAGACCAAGCCACAACGTTTAATTTAAAAACTTCTTGGTAGTCGTTCGTAAATTCTTTCGACTCGTTTTCGTAGGAATAAATACTTGATTTACTTTCCTGTCTTTTCTCGTAAGTGGCAATGCCTGCGGGTTGCATTAATCCCTTTTTTAATAAATCTGCTACTTTGGCAATATTTATAGTACTCCAAATACTATTGGGTCTTCGTTTTGTGAACCTGATTGTATAACTGTCCTCATTTATTGTTTTTCTAATACCATCTATCCATCCGTAACAGATTGCTTCATCTACAGATTGAGACCAGGTTATAGATTGTTTTCCGGTATTTACTTTATAATAGCCCACCCATAATTCAATATCTAATAAATGATTTTCATTCAGCCAAGCTCGAAACTCTAATCTGTTTGTGAAAAATACAGGAGTCATTTTCTTAGAATCGTGTTTGTATAAATTATAGACAGTATCAATTTCTTACCCCAAGTTAGAAGAGATTAATTTCAGGAATTCAGACCTGGTTTCATTCTTCATAAATTGACCGCTAAATGCAGATGTTGTTGTAACACTGTTCTGTTTCTGCACCCCGCGCATCATCATACATAAATGTTGTGCTTCTATTACAACACCCACACCTATTGGTTGCAGTGTTTCTTGTATAATATCTAATATTTGATGTGTAAGCCGCTCTTGCACCTGTAACCTGCGAGAATAGCACTCTACAACATGTGCTAACTTACTTAAACCGGTTATCCATCCGTTAGGTATATAGGCAATATGGGCTTTGCCAAAGAATGGTAAAAGGTGATGTTCGCACAAAGAATAAAGTTCTATGTTTTTCACTAAAACCATTTCATTATAAGATTCCTGAAATTTTGCCGAATTTAAAATTTCTGCAGCGTCCATAGAATAACCTTTTGTAACAAATTGCATAGCTTTAGCTACTCTTTCCGGTGTTTTTTGCAAACCTTCCCGTTCGGGGTCCTCGCCCAAATTTTCTAGTATAGAACGATAACTTGTCATAAGGTTTTCGGTAGCTGCCTGGTCGTATATCTCTTGTTTTTTATATGCCAAAATGTTTATTATTTATTATAATGAAAATATATTTTTATAAAAATAGAAAATTTAAATAAGATCGG
>CAIYTT010000105.1 GCA_903929195.1 uncultured Bacteroidota bacterium | reverse complement strand
TATTTATTTTATTTTGTACCTTTTTTGTAATCAATAGTAGCGATTCTAGTGCACAAATGGTTGGTACAAGTATTTTTTTACCTGGGCATTGGTTAGAGATAGGGCAAGAGAATAACGGGTCTTTAGGTCCTGCATGTTCTTTAGCAGGCTATTATCCACATCCTTCAAGTTTTGGGGGTACTAATTTAGCAATGGTTTACGATTATGGTTTTGATGGATGGACAGTAGGTTCGCCTCAATATATGGGAGATTATACTTATCCGGGTACACCATTTGAGGGATGGGAAATGCAAGTAAACGGTTCAAGAAGCCAAGCATTTTACTCTTCGGGTACCGGTTATTCAAGTGGTATTCTTACAGGTGGAAATGTGTCTTATGTAAATGCCGGTGGTAGATTAATTGCGAATTGGGCAGGTGCTTGTTCAGGACTTACAATTAATACAGAATCACGAATTGATACGAATGCAAGTGCAGTTGTTTTTACTACAATATTTCGTAATCCTACAGGTGCACCAATTTTAGATGTCTATTTTTTAAGAAGTGCCGACCCCGATAATGATGAGTCTTGGGCAGGCGGTTCGTTCTCTACTAATAATATGGTGAATTATCAAAATGATGTTGACCATAGAGTAATGGCTACCGGTACTGCAATCAGTCATTCGTTTTCAACTTATTCCGTTGCAACAAAAGATTGCAGAGCTGTATCCTTTTTTTATGTTTCTTGGCCTTTATCAAGTACCGTTGATTTGGCAACTTGCTGGAATCAGACATTTGGCATTCCGGGTTCTGCTCAATATACACCTGGTGGTACATTAGATGGAGACCACGGTTTCGGTTTAGTTTATAAATTGGGAACAATACCGGCCGGAGATAGTACTGTAATATCTTATGCTTATTTATTTAATAGTAATAATTACGGTATAGACAGTGCATTTCCCGACCCACAAATGGTTGTAAACGGAATAATCGTAGATTCATTGGATACGTTCTCAATGTGTGCCCACCCGGGAATGACTATTTTGCCTGTAAATATTATGCATGCTACTGATAAAAACTGGACTTGGTCGCAATGGTTTTGGACAGGTGGCACAGGCTTGGCTACTACTACAGGTGTAACCAATTCAATTGATTTAACAGCATTGTCTGCTGATACAACAACATTTACAATTTATGGTAATGATACGGCAGCAGGCTCAATGACCAATTGCCAAACAAGGGTATTTAAATTAACGATAATTCTTTGTTTTGGTGCGATAAATAATGGTCCGCTTTGCCCGGGAGATTTATTAAGATTAGATGCTATCGGGGATTCGGCAGGAGCTACTTATTCTTGGACTGGTCCGGGAGGGTTTACAAGTACCTTACATCACCCCACAAGACCCTTTGTTACTTATGCCGATTCCGGAATCTATACAGTTGTAAGAACAATGGGAGGTATGCATGATACTGCACGCACAACTGTTGCAATACATTGGAAACCAACTATTTTTATAACTACAAATTCTCCTTTATGTTCAGGTGCTTTGGATACCTTAAATATGTCTGCTGCACCGGATTCTGCCGGAGAAACATTTAGTTGGACAGGGCCTAACTCATTTACATCTACATTAGATTCACCTAAAATTAACGGTTTTCTTGCTATTGATACCGGTTATTATACTGTAATTGCAACATCTATGTTTGGTTGTAAAGATACAGTAAGTACCCATGTTGTATTAGCACCACCATTACCCACACCTATCATATCCGGAATAACTACTTATTGTACAGGTGAAACATTTGTACCATTTACGGTTACAGGTCTTTTGGGTACTTTATTATGGTACACAAGCGATACAGGTACTATTAGTTCCTTAATTGCACCTACAGTAAATACTACTATTGGTGGTACTTATACTTTTTGGGCGAGCCAAGCAATAGGCAGATGCGAAAGCCCTAAAGATTCTATTACTGTAACAGTACATGTTACACCTACTCCTCCACTTATAACAGGTACATCCGTATATTGTCAGTATTATACTTATATACCACCAACTGCTGCCGGTACTAACATATTATGGTACACTGCAGCAACCGGAGGGGTTGGGTCAACAATTGCACCAACTGTGAATACTTCTATACCGGGTGTTACAACAATATATGCTACACAGAGTGATTCCGGTTGCGAAAGCGCAAGAGCGCCTTTTACAATTACTGTTAATCCGAAACCGGTATTACCTGTAGTTATAGATTCACCTTCAAATTACTGTCCGGGACAAACCTTTGTACCTTTTACAGTAGTATCGGGCGCAGGAATATTATGGTACACTGCTGCTACCGGTGGTGTAGGTAGCCCGGTATCGCCAACAATGAACACTTCTACAACAGGTTCTTATACTATTTGGGTATCTCAAACTGTTTTAGGTTGCGAAAGTGATAGGACTACGGTTACAATTACCGTATATGACAGCGTTACTTCCGGATTTACCTATATGATAAAATACGGATGTGGTAGTGATACAGTCGTATTTGCAAATACTTCCACAGGTACTTCAAATTATTTATGGAGTTTTGGAGACGGTACATCTTCTATAGCACCTAATCCGGTACACATATATACGATGCAGGCAATTGATTCAGTTAAATTATTGTCTAACAGTGCTTCTTGTTTAGATAGTGCAAAGGCTGCAATCAATTTAATACATCCGATACAAGCTGCATTTATTGGTAGTCCTAAAATAATTTGTCAAAATCAAGTCGATACATTTACCAATAATTCTATAGGTACAACACCTACTTATGTTTGGTATTTTGGAGACGGTGGCACATCAACATTAATAAATCCTACACATAATTATCCACATACAGGTATATATACTGTTACTTTGGTTGAAACAGATTTTGTACCATGTAAAGATACCGCAACACAATTAATATATGTAGATACAATTAGCCCGATACATATTGAGCTTACAGATTCAATTATTTGTCATGGTACTTATATTACACTAACCGGATTATATTCTGATATTGGAAATACCGGAATTACTTGGAATTTAGGAAATGGGGATATGATACAAAATGTAAATCCATTAATGTTTGGCTACGAAGGAGTAGGTACTTACACTGTAACTGCTACTGCACATTATAGAGCTTGTAGAGATACAGGAACAAGCAGGGTAGTAACTGTTTATCAGCAACCAGTTATTAGTTTAGGAACTGATACCTCGATATGCCCGGGTAGTGAAGCGATTGCTTTAATTGATAATATGAATGCAAGCAATGGAAATGCAAGTTGGGTATGGAATACAGGGCAAAAGACGGCTGCAATTATGATTTCGGAACCTGGTTTATATATAGCTACTGTAACAATTGATGGTTGTACAGCTACAGATTCAATATTAGTAAAAAATGATTGCTACTTAAATGTAAGTAATGTTTTTACACCTAATGGAGATGGTATAAATGATTATTTCTGTCCGAGACAATATTTATCAAGTGGCTTAACACAATTTAAAATGGATATTTATAATAGATGGGGCGAATTAATTTTTGAAGCAACTGCATTAGATGGAAGAGGCTGGGATGGTAGGTTTAATGATGTAGATCAACCGGAAGGGGTGTATATCTATATGATAGATGGAACATTTAAAGATGGAAGGCATGAACATCATCAAGGAAATTTAACATTATTAAGATAAATATGTTTTATTTATACCAACCTTGCAACTAATTTCACTGTCTATTATTTAACATAAGTAGGTTTTAAAAAAGATTTTTAAAAACAAAATAAAAAGATTTAAAAAACTTGTTTATTTTTATAGCCTGAAAGACTAGATTTATTATAAATTTTTAATATAGGTATAGCAAATTTTACAACAACAAATACAAGAGTTATGAAAAAAAATTATTATTTATTACTTTTAACCGTACTAATTTCTGTTTATAGTACTGCGGTAAAAGCTCAGATGTCAGGTGCGGCAATATTTTTGCCCGGACACTATTTAGAAATAGGTCAGGATGGAAATGGTGCATTTGGTCCGGCTTGCGGACTTGCCGGTTATTATCCACATACCGGATGGGGAACTAACTTAGCCGAAGTTTATGACTATGGTCATGACGGTTGGACAGTAGGTTCACCTCAATATATGGGTGATTATACCTACCCGGGTAGTCCCTTTGAAGGATGGGAAATGCAAGTGAACGGTGTACGTACACAGGCATTTTACGGAAGCGGTTTTTCCGGTGGTGGTTCATTAACCGGTACCAATACTTCGTATGTGAATGCAGGCGGCAGATTACTTGCAAATTGGACAGGTACAAATGCCGGTTTGCAAATCAATCAAGAGTCTCGTGTTGATACAAATGAAGATGCAGTAGTTGTAACTACTATTTTCCATAATACTTCCGGAGCACCGGTAAGTAATGTTTATTATTTAAGGTCTTGCGACCCTGATAATGACGAATCATGGCCTAGCGGTAGCTTTACAACAAATAATCAACTTGATTATCAAAACGATGTTTCAGACCATCGTGTTATGGTTACCGCAACAGGTACTGGTTATTCTTTTGCTACATTGTCTTTAGGTACTAAAGATTGTAGAGCGGTAGGTTTTATCTATAGTTCATGGCCATTATCCAGTACTGTAGATTTAGCTACTTGTTGGAATATGACCTATACAGGTGGTTGGGGTGGTACTTATTATGATTACAGAGTCAATCATACAGGTGATATAGCAATAGGATTAGTTTATAATTTAGGTACAATAGCAGCAGGCGATAGTGCTGTAATTTCTTATGCATATATATTTAATAGCAATAACTATGGTATAGATAGCGCATTCCCTGACCCTCAAATGGTAGTAAATGGTGTTATTGTAGATTCAATTGATACCTTCAACTTAATGTATTATCCGGGTACTACAACAATACCTGTTGATATTATACATGCTACTGATAAATGCTGGACTTGGTCTCATTGGACTTGGTCTCCCGGTACAGCTCTTGCAACTACTGTGGGTGTTTCCAATATAATTACTGTAAGTTCATTATTAGCAGATACAACAACATTTACAATTACAGGTACAGATAGTGCATTTGGTATGCAGTCTTGTCAAAATAGAATATTCAGGTTAACTGTAATACTGGGATTTGGAGCAACGTCAAATGGTCCTTGTGTGGGAGACACAATAAAACTTCATGCAGTTGGTGATACTACCGGTGCTACGTTCTACTGGACAGGTCCGGGTGGATTTACAAGTACATTGACGAATCCGATAATATATCCGGCATCTCTTTCGGATACGGGCAGATATGTAATACATCGAACTACATCTGCACATTTTGATTCCGGTTCAACTTATGTTCATGTTTATACACCTAATCCATTGGTATTGGCAAGTAATGCACCATTATGTGCGGGCTTTGTTGATACATTACATTTAACTGCCGGTCCGGATTCTGTTGGTGAAACTTTCTTGTGGAGTGGACCATCCGGATTTAGTTCTACGATGGAAAATCCAAATATTAATCCGTTCTTAATTCCTGATACCGGTATATATAGAGCTATAGCAACAACCGTTCATGGTTGTAAAGATACTGCATACACACTTGTTACTTTAGCCCAAGTACCACATGCACCTTATTTATATGGTCAAACTACCTATTGTGCTTGCGATGCGTTTGTACCTATATTAGATTCAGGAATAGTTGTTGGTGGTAGTCTTCTTTGGTATCCATCGGGTACAGGAGGAACATCAAGTACGATTGCACCATTAGTTAACACTTGTATTCCCGGAACCTATCGTTTTTGGGCAAGCCAAATAGTAGGAAGTTGCGAAGGTCCAAGAGATTCAATAACGATAGTAGTACATCATACACCCGCTGCACCTATTGTAACTTATAATGCTGAGTACTGCCAGTACGACCCATTTGTGCCAATAGTAGCTACACCGGCAGGTACAGGCGTTATTTATTGGTACACGGTTCCTGTAGGTGGTTCTCCGTCAACTACCGCACCAACTGTAAATACAGCCATAGCCAATACTTATACATTCTATGCTTCGCAAATAGACTCCGGTTGCGAAAGTCCAAGAACTGCATTTACAATCATAGTGCATCCAAAACCGGCTGCTCCAAGTGTAACACCACCTGCATATTGCCAGTTTGATATTCCGTCATCATTAGTAACATCTATAAGCGGTGTATTGCCGGGAGCAAATGTAACATGGTATGTAGGTACTTCGTCAACCGGATTAAGTATTGCACCAACACCATCAACAGCGTTACCGGGTATTGATTCCTATTATGTGAAGCAAACATCGGTATATGGTTGTAAAAGCGACAGTGTTTTAGATCCTGTAACCATACATCCTCAACCGGCAGCACCTGTTACAACAGATACCTCTTATTGTCAAGGTTCACCATCCTTCCCGCTAACAGCATATCGCCAATCATTGTGCCGTCTGCTTGAGCAACTGCCATCAAATACGCGCCTGAACCTCCTGCATAATTAGAAGTAGGTTGTATGAAAAGAGTGCTTGCTATACATAAAGAAGATGCAAGTATCCCTGCTGCACTTGAATATCCTCTGCCTATTGCCGCTGTCACGGATAGCAAAAGAAATAGACATTCCAGATGGACTGATGTTTGAGTATTTAACGTCCATCGAAACTTGGCCACTGGAAGTAAATTTGACAGCATTCCCAAG
>CAIYTT010000104.1 GCA_903929195.1 uncultured Bacteroidota bacterium | reverse complement strand
CCGGTAAGACCGGAATAAATAACCGGTGAGTGCGTGCTTACAACCGGAATACTTACATTCTGAGTAGCATCGGGTAAGATACCGCAAGTCCAGTTAGCGGTATTATTCCAGCTGGAATCGCTGCTACCTGTCCATACCTGAGCAACGGGATTTACCGTAATGGTTTGATTAATAGTAGCTGTACAAGCCAATGTAGCCTCTGTTATCGTTAATAATTCATAAGTGGTAGAAGATGTTACCGAGGTAGCTAATGCATAAGAACCACCACTTGAAAGACTATGGCTTACCGGACTGCCTCCATTTACATTATAAGTAATAGAACCGGAAGATGCACCGGTGGCTGAGAAAGTAATATTGATACTTGCACCACCACATGGTAATGAGGGAGCAATAACACTTCCTGTAGGCATATCTACAGTTGTAACTGTAAGTGTTACACCGCTGGTTGTACATGTACCGTTCGTCATAGTTACTGTACCGGTATAAGTACCGGATGCTGCACTTAAAGGTACCGTAAAATTAATTGGCGAAGACGTTAAAGTAGCACTTGTTACATCTGAAAAACCTGCTGTATGTGCTGCTGAACTCCATACTATATTATACGTTGAAGAACCGATAGGAAGACTACCTGCTGTTACGGAATAGGTAATGGAAGCAGTAGTAGTACCGGTTGTTGTGGTGCGACAAATTGTAGGGCTGGCACCTAAAGTTATTACAGGGGATGTATTAATGGTTGCAGTTATCCCAACCCTACTTGCAGTAGTACATCCTGATGCCGTAGCATCTACATAATAAGTTGTAGTACTTGAAATAGAAGGTGTAGTATAACTTGTACCCGTAGATAACGACGAACCACCTGTAAGACCAGAGTACCAATTGATAGTACCGGTGCTTGCTGTTGCACCTAAAGTAAGCGTACCGTTACCGCAACGAGATGCGGGTGTAGTAGCAGTTATTGATGGTATCGGATTTACGGTAAGTGTAATCGTATTTGCTGTTACCGGACACGCACCATAACTAACAGTACCTGTAGCAGTATAAGTATAGGTATTAGCTGCCGTAGGCGAAAAAGTAGTTGCAGCAGTAGAAGCAGAACCAATACCCGCACCGATAGACGGTGATGCTGTCCATGCATAAGATATAGTTGGTGTAGCTGAAACGACAATATTATCCAAATGACAATTATCACCGTATTTACTAACAGCTTTAATTAAAAGATAATTTGTTGCACCAGTAAAACCGGAAGGAACAGTGAATGTATATTGAAACCAACCGTCAAAAGAAGGCGTAGCAGTACCTGAAATATAGGTACCGGTAGTGGTAGTAAGTCTATCGCGCGGTATATATCCTAATGTTGTTGCTCCGGTAGTGCTTGCAGAAGTATTACAATAAAAAGTAAATCCTTCAGTTGCATAAGTAGCACCGGTATAACTAGAATTGTATTCCCTGTAAACCCACACGGAAATTGTACCACTGCCACTAACCATTCCTGACATACTAAAAGATGGCGAATACAATAATGCATTTCCGGCAGATAAGGAGAAGCTCCCCCATTCCAAACAGTAAGAACCATCTTCAGCTGTTACATTTGGATAGGTACTCGTTGTGTTATCTACTTGTACAAAATAACTACTGTTTGTACCAACACAATTCCATCCGTCAACAGGAGTACCCGGTACAGATGGTACACCACTTTCCCAACTTTCGGACAATAACACCACAGGTGCCGGGCTGCCGGAAGCTGTTACAGATGGTGTTGTGCTACCCAAACAAATTGGCGACAAAGTAGAAGGTGTTATATTTACCGAAAAAGTAGGTGCATTAACAGTAAATGCAGCAGTACTGGCACAAGGCCCTAAGGTATAACTTATGGTTACACTTCCTGCTGAAATACCTGTTACCGAACCACCTGAAGTAATACTTGCAGTACCGGTACCGGCTACCACACTCCATGTACCACTTCCTGTGGCATCAGATAATGTTATTGCATTAGAAATACAGGTAGAAAGAGTACCGCTAATTGCCGCAGGTTGTGTATTAATAGTAACACCTACACTTGACGACAACTGCGACAGCCCACTAATAGTGCAGCTTACCAAACATTTATAATAAGTAGTTGTGGAGATGGTTGCCGTATAAGTAGCATTTGTAGCACCTACAATCGTTGTATATGTACCGCCTGATGTTGGCGAAGACGACCATTGATAGGTAAGACCCGCAGCGGAAGTTGTACCTGTTAACGATAAAGTAGGTGTAGCACTACCACAACCCGAGGTAACAGTTGCACTTGGTGTGCCGGCACTTGGTGTGCCCGAACAATTGACCACCTGTATGCCCGCAACATAATAACCGGTATATAACGATGACGGTACAGAGAAAGAACTAGTTGGCGGTGGACCGGTAACATCAGTAGCTGTTATGGTACTACCCCAAGCACCCGAATTATATAATTGAGTTTTAAACCCTGTATTACCTGCACCACCTGTAATATCTGCCGCATTATAGGTAAATGTTGGTGTAACTGTTGTGAAACCTGTTGCCGATGCACTGCTTACCGTCCAGTAATGACCTGCATTTTGGGTTAATGAAATGGAAGACGAACCAATAGTTACCGGATTACCGTTTGCCGAAGATAAACCGATAATACCACCTGTTCCCGCCGCATTCAAGCTGATATTTACTGGGGCATAATCGGCATCACCTACTTCATAATTTATGGAAGTTAACCCTGAAATCTGTTTATTTAAAGTACCGAATATATAATTGCTACTTGTTGATGCAGTACGACTTACACTTGCTCCTGTATTTATAGTTATCGCATTTGCACCTGTAGTTATTATACCACTGTTTAATGTAAGTGCAGATGTAATAGTAGGACTGGCAGTTAACGTAATATTATTATTTACGTTTAATTTTCCAATTGTTGCTGCACCTTGTATTTGAGCACCTGAACCGGTCATTGTTATACCACCACTACCCGATTCTGTACCGTTGCCTGCAAGATTACCATTTAAAGAAATATTATTGCCGGCATCTGCCATTACAGAGCTAGCAGAAAATGTTAATAAAGTTGAAACACTTACTGCACCTGTCAGGCTATTTGTACCACTTGTATTACTATTGGTTAAATTTGCATATGTGCCTGCAACAATAGATTGACTACCTGTGGCATTATTAAACACCATTGATTGTGTCCATGTTTTACCTGCCGGAATAGCACTTGCAGCAGTAGATTGTGTTGTAATAATACCGGTACCTGAATTAGAAGTTAATGAACCGGAAAGCGTATTTGCTACTAAATTAAAAGTACCACCGGCACTATTAGACAATGCTCCATTTACTACAATGCCGCCACCGGCTGTTATTGTACCACTTGTATTGGCAATATTTAAATTATTATAAGTACCGGCAGAAACCGTTTGCCCGCCTGTAGCTAAATTATAAGTTACATCGCCACCCCACGTTTTGCCTGTAGGTATTGCAGGGCTTGAAGTGCAAGATGTTGTTATGATACCGCTATTGGCAGGTGTAAATGTACCACCTAAAACATTTGCACCCATATTTAAGGTAGAAGTAGGAGTAACAGATACTACACCGGTTGGCGAAAATGAATAATTAGAATTTACCGTGTAACCGGGTGTATTCACCGTTACATTATTGGGTGTTCCTTCAGACCCCGTCCAAGGATTGGTTACATTGCTTGCTGCATTGAAAACATAATTAGCACCTGCATTAAACGTATATCCACCACCTGTTGTTATGGAACCTGCTACACCACTCGGATTTGCAGTGTATAAAGTTGCACTACTGCCTAATGTAAAAGGTACAGTTGTGCCGCCAACACTATATGCTGCCGGACATATTAAAGTTCCATCAACCTCAAATGTTAAAGATGCACCACTTGATGCAGGAGAAAAATTATTTGCTAATTGTGCAACACAATTCGTATTTACATATATATAAGTATATGTATTTGCCGTTGATGTACTTGTAAAGCTAATAAGCTGTGGGCTACTTATAGTAGATGATGTGTTATTAATATAAACATAATTATAAGCTGGCGGATTGGTCATTTTTGATGTACCACTCATGCTGAAATTCCCCCCTACATATAAATCTATTTCTGCACCAGTAGCAGTCGTTGTTAATGTTGCAGCATTAGACATAGAGTAATTGCCCGAAACATTTATAACTGTTGTTATACCACCAACGCCTCCTCTCAATGTACCACCTGTAACACTTAAATTTCCTAATATTGTTGCAGTAGCTCCGCTTACAAATGAGCCGGTACTTGTTCCTGAATATGTTAAATTACCATACGTAACATTGGGTATTGTTTGTGCTGCTGTACCGCTAAACACAACAGTACTTGCGGCATCCAAGGTATTTAATGTTGGCATTGTGGTATTAGCTATTGTTAAAGTAGCATTTGCTGTTACATTTACTGTTGCATTCATAGCATAAGCCGAAGGAACGGTAAAATTAATGGCAGTAGAACCATTACCAACATTTACATACGAACCGGAACCGGAAACAGTCCAAGCGGCAGTTAATGTTGGTGTAGTACCGTTAGAAATAATGAACTCTTGAAAACCACCTGCCGTAAAGCTTGTTGGTGCAGTTCCGGAACCACCCAATGGATCGGATGTCCAGTTGCTAAGAACATTTAAAGCTAAGCTTGTACCTGTTTTGCTATACCAGATTAATGGTGGTGCAGGAATATTAAAACTTCCTGAAGTTACAGAAGTTAACGATGTGCCTGTAAAAGTAATGGTAGCACCTGAAACTAAAGCAGCACTTGTTGCGGTTAAGTTAGTAAATGTTACCGTACCCGATACTCCTGCAATACTTACAGTACCGCCAATTGTCCAAGAGCCTGCCCCAACTGTTGCTGTAACAGTAGCAGTGCTGGTTGTAGCATTACCATATTGGTCTTGTATTAACACAACCGGTTGTGTTGCTAAAACAGCCCCATTGGTTGCCGGGTCAACAGGCTGCACACTCATGGCAAGTTTGGCTGCCGCACCTACATTTATGGTTTGCGATACTACATCGTTACTATAACCTGTGGCAATAACAGTTATTGTTTTTGTACCTACTGTCTGTAATAAAGAAGCAGGCGTAGATAATGAAGGTGTTAAAGTAAGATTTCCGGAACTAAAACTCCACCCGGCAGTAAGGGTTGTACCATTTACTTGCACCGATGTTATTGCAGACCTCCAAGTGGCATTGTCAGTAAAAGAAATGTTAAATGCAGCATCTACAGTTGCACTTACAGATGCCGAAAGAGTTGGCGGATTAGGTGCAGGAACAGCAAAAGAAGCGGAGGTGCAGGAGGTTAATCCGGTGCTTGTAAATTGAATGGTAGCACTTGCAACCGGACCTAAACTTGTTGCGGTTAAATCGGTAAAGGTTGCAGTGCCGCTTACGCCACTGCGTGGTATTGTGCCACCAATTGTCCAGGCACCTGAACCAACAACAGCGGTTACTGCGGCAGTACTGCTTGATAAATTGCCGTATTGGTCTTGTATTAAAACAACAGGTTGAGTTGCTAAAACAGCCCCATTGGTTGCAGGTGCCGTTGGTTGCACACTCATTGCTAATTTATTTGCAGCTCCCGGGTTAATAGTTTGTACTACTGATGTACCCACATAGCCCGAAGAATAGATGGAAATGGTATAATTTCCCGATGTAGTAAGATAATTATCTCCGGTATTAGGAATAAGTGTTAATGCACCGGCAGTAATTGTATAATCGGTACCGGCAGCTAAAGTATGCGTAGCACCGCTACCTAACTGTGCGGTAATACTACTAATACCTGTTCTCCAACTGGGTATGTCGGTAAATGTTATAGGATGTGAAGACACATTGTCTTCGGTAGGTGTTACATAAGCGGTTAAGGTAGGCGGTGTGCCCGAAGGAGTACTGCCGATTGAGAAATCGCCAAGATAGGCAGACGAAGCTAATGCACTTGTTACAGTTGTTGTAGATGAGGGGTCGCTTGTACCGTAGTCAATACTACCCCACCCGCCATTATATCGTTGCGATCTAAAACCGGTATTAGAACCGCCACCAACATCAGCACTTTGATAGGTAAATGTTGGTGTTATTGTAGTAAAGCCAGATGCACCACCCGGTGCTGTAAATGTCCAGTAATGGGCTACATTTATAGTACCGTCAATACCCGACGAGCCAAGGAACGGCTCATTACCATGTGTTGCTTTTATACCTATACTACCCGTACCGGCAGCATTTAAAGTTATGTTTACGGGTGCATAGTCTGCATCTCCTACTTCATAGTTTATGGTTGTTAAGCCGGTAATTGTTTTTATGAGTGTACCGTTTACATATTTTGTTGTGGTAGCACCACTTACTAAGCCGGCTGTACCGGGTATGGTAATGGAATTAACACCGGTGTTTATTATTCCGTTTGTAAAAGTAAGCGTATTGGCTACTGTGATGTTTGCCCCCAAAGTAAGACCGGCATTATTGTTTAAGGTTAGATTATAGAAAGGGGTTAAAAAAGAACCGGTAATATTCTGCAAACTACTGCCATTAAATGTAACAGTACCGCTTCTGGGTGTAAATGCAGTTGCACTTGCATTGTTGGTAAAATTACCTGTTAAAGAAAGTGCATAGTTACTGGTAGATGCATCCAAAATTCCGGCAGTAAGCGTAATAGCACCTGTAAGTGTTTTTGCATTTAATAAGGTAATTGTTTTGCCTGTTTCATTAATAGTTATTGTACCGGTAAATGTTGCCGGCCATTCATTGCCGGTATTTACCGAACTACCGCTGCCTAATATGGTGTAGCCAACATTTACCCCACTGTATGTTGTAGGCGTAACTGCCAATGTACCGGCATCTCTATTTAAATTAGAACCGCTATTCATTATAAGATTAGCGGCACTATTGGTAAAAGTACCATTTTGCAAGTTTAGGGTAGTACCTGTTGTAAATGTTGTAGTAGCAGACAGTGTAACACCGGCAGCATTATTAATAGTGAGTACATTAAAACTTGTACCGAAAGAACCACTAATTGTTTGTGCAGCAGTACCGTTACAAGTAACTGTACCCGCCCTTGGTGTAAATGCGGAAGTGGAGGCATTGTTTGCCCAACTGCCACTTAATGCTATGTTATAATTAGAGGTAGATGCATCTAAAATACCGGCAGTTAAGGTAATAGCTCCAAAGCCGGAAAGCACAGGTAATGTTTTATTTCCGTTTAGAGTAATAGTTGCACCGGTATGATTTATAACTACACTACCGTTAAACGTAGCAGGAAATTCATTGCCTGTAGTTAAAGCCGTTTGGTTAAAACCAAGATTTGCATAGCTTAAATTAATACCACTATAAGTAGTTGGTGTAACAGCCAATAAGCCATTATCTCTACTAATATTAGAACCACTACTCATTACTAAATTAGACGCAGTATTTGTGAAAGTACCATTTTGAAGCTTTAATGTAGAGCCTGATGGAAAAGTTGTGGTATTGGTAAGTGTAACTCCGGCACTGTTATTTATGGTAACAATGGCAGGCGATGTCATTGTTGTAGGTAAATAAGTACCTGTAACTTGTGCCGATGTACCATTAAAAACATAATTAGAACCGCCGGTAAAAGTTGTTCCTCCGGTTACTGCTATTGAGCCATTCACCCCGGCAGTATTTGCTGTATAAAGCGTAGCACCGCTATTTATTGTAAATGGAGAACTTCCGTCATCTGTTATTGAATAAGTTTGGCAAATTAAAGTACCACTCACATTGAAGAGCCCATATGAACCCGCGCTAAGACTTGAGCTACCTAACATAGCAAAATTACTGTTCAATTGAACTACACAACCACTGTTCACATAAAAATCGTTATACGTATTTGCTGTACTTGTACTTGAATAAGTAATTGTCTGAGGGCTGGCTGTTGTTGAAGATGTATTATTAAAATAAATATAATTATATAAATTATAATTTGCCATATAAGATGTACCTGACATGCTTAGATTACCTAATAAATATATATAAAAGTATGCATAAGCTGTACTTCCGGGAATACCAATATACGATGAGCCAGACATGGATAAGTTTCCGGTAATATTTAAAGTTACTGATGGATAAGTAGTACTCGTATAACCATCTGTTATTGATGCAGTGCCGGCTAAACTAACATTACCGGTAACATTAAAGGTAATATTTCCTGCACCGGTACCACTTGTAACTGTTGTAGCTGTAGCCATTGTCATGTTTCCCCCTACATTAATTGTAGTGGCACCGGCAGCAGATTTAGTAATTTTGCCACTGTTAAACTGTAAATTACCGGCTATTGTCCATGTAACTGCAGCAATTGTCATATTACTTTGAATAATCCATGTATCACCCGCATTTGTCCATACGGTTGGTGTAGAGCCTCCACCACCTGCTACACTATTCCAGTTTCCCAATGTAGATACCGCTGTTGCCCCTTGCGAATACCATGTAGCCGAATATGCAAATTGGCTAATACATACAAAAACAATTAAAAAATAGATTTTTTTCATAAAAAATATTTTATAAGGTTATAAATATAAGATACATTTTCACTATTTCATATCTTTCTTCACAAAAAAAGATAACATAAATACAACAGAGAAGTATTGTAAAGTTAAAGAAAAATAGATTACAAAAAAAAATTAAACTAATAAATTTACTTAATACTGACATAAAAGACGTAAACTAAAAGCGTTTCGTTGGGTCATTGCTGAAAAATAGTATTGTATTTATTTTTTATTAATGATATAAATAAAAATATTATAAATATGTGTATTAATTTTAGGTTATATAAAACATCTAACAATACAAATTAGTATTTTAATAATACATTAAAATTGGGTTTACTAATTTCAATAGTACATTTTAGAAAAAAGGATATATTTTCAATGAGATATATATTTTCTTTGTTCTACCTGCTCACCATGACAATTATATATTTTATTGAATATAAACATATAACAACAGGTAGCATGCAAATTGATGTAATGGCAGCCTTGCCGAACAATGACCATGCTTAATAGAACTACTAATTATTTGTATGAATTAATGAAAATAAAATCAAAAAATACAATCCTATAAAACTTCAATAATATATTACCGTTATTTCATTTAAAGTCAGTTTCTGAATTTATTATGTGAATTGTTATTATTCTAACTTCTTGATTCCCTGCGGAAAATGCGGAAAAACACTATACAGGGTATTTGCATGTGAAAACACCTGCAAAAGCGAAAACGGGTTTGGATAAAAAGTGAACGGGTTTATTTGCCATTATTTAAGTTAAAATAAAGTTAAAATACATATAATAGGGGGGGGGGATACAAGCAATTGAAATGTTATTTATATTTGAATCTCACTTAAAACAAATAACACAATTATGCCACAAGCACCAACACAAAATCCGTACAAACCCATAGGAGACTTAAT
>CAIYTT010000103.1 GCA_903929195.1 uncultured Bacteroidota bacterium | reverse complement strand
TGTTTATTATTAAGTTTCATTTAATTACAAATAATACTATACTATTGTAGTTTCGTATTTTTATGTATAAATTCATATCACCTTTTTTGTTGTTACCAATTTTGTTGTTTATATTTTCATTTTGCAAATCCAAAAGTTATGCACAAAACATAAAATATTCAACCACAAATAATTTAATAGTAAGAGACAAACCGGAAAAAGAATATATTGTATTACTAATACTTAATAAAGGCAGCAAAGTTGAAATTTTACCGATTAATGGGGATACTAAAAACAAGGAAGTTGTAAGTAAATACGAACATGTTCTAATAACATTGCAAAATGAAAATGGCAATACGAATAGAACAATAGGGTGGGTTTACAAAAGCTATTTAGAAAAAAAATACACACAAACAAATGTTATAGATTCAATTTCAATCAATAATGCTACTAGTGTCAACTTAATTCCTTACAGTGGAGATGAAAAATACAATCCTAATAAAAGTAACAGATTTAATTATCGTTACCCACAATATAAAGGAGGCGAAAAGGTACTGATTGAAGAACAAAGACGCTATTTTTTGGGGGCTCGAGGGGGATGCTATTATAAAAGTAAAAAGGGTACAAAAGTTTATGTTGATAAAAAATTCTGTAAAGCATTGAAACAATAAAATTGAGTCCTAATTATAATAATATTGCAAGTGTATATGACCAAATGTCGTTTTTGGTATTTGGAGATATAATAATGAAGTCGCAAGTATGTTTATGTAAACATATTGCACCAAATTCTAAAATATTAATAGTTGGTGGCGGTAGCGGCTTATTATTAGAAGAAATTACCAAAATACATTATTCAGGTTTATGTATAACTTATATCGATTCCTCATCTAAAATGATAGACAAAGCAAGGAAACGAAATATAGGCAAAAATAATATTACATTTCTTAATTTAGCAATTGAATCTTATTTATCAAACATTAGTTTTGATATTATTATTACACCCTACTTTTTAGATAATTTCAATGAAACTTCGTTTAGAGAAATATGGAATATATTACACAATTATCTTAAAAAAGAGGGTTTATGGTTAAATACAGATTTCAATATACCCACAAAACGGAAACATCATTTTTTACTAAAAGTTATGTTATTATTTTTTCGCATTACATGTGGTGTTGAAACAAAAAAATTACCGGATATAAAAAAACACTTCAATAAATATTACTACGACCTAATTGAGGAACATAATTTCGTTGATAATTTTATTTCTTCAGTTGTTTACAAAAAAATATAGGAAAGTTGTATTTGTACAAATTTGCCTAAATAGAATTAATTAAGCAAAAAAGTATATTAATTAATTGCCACTCCGGCACTTTCTTCCTTGCTTTTTTGGTCTAAGATAACCAGTAAGGCAAGTGGAATATAAAAAAGGGCTGCAACTTTATGTGTTTCTATTAATTCAGAGAAAAAGTTATTTATAAACCCAACTGCAATTACCATTGCGATGCCTATAGAACATAATTTATAAAATTTGTCCTTAAATTTAAAGTATAGCTTTTGACATTTAGCAAAAATTAAGGGTATTAATATTGCATAGAGTATCATAGCCGGCCAGCCTTGCTCTACAAGCATATACAAAAAATAATTGTGTGTAGTAGAATGTTCCGGGTTTCTGCTTACATAAGTTTGAAAACTGGAAATAGCATACGGTTTATAATAATAATAAAATGCATGTGGACCATAACCGGTAATTGGTCTGTCTCGGCTCATTCTTATGGCTGCAATCCATCTATACAAGCGTTCCATAGACGACATATCTTTACCTCTGAATGTGGCTATCATGTGGTCGGTAAAGTTTTTATGCATATAAGTATTATTATAATCCGGTCTGAAATCCAAAAATTTATTATTGGGCACCATATATAGCATCATCATAATAATGATACCATAAAATGCAGGCATTACAATGTTTACCAATTTTAAACGTAGGGCTAAACCAATCATTATTGCAAAAATAACACCTATAACTGCTGCGCGGGCATAAGCAAACGTAATGCCTGCAATAAAAATACATATTATTGCAACTAAAATTCCTCTAACAATAATGCCTTTACCCTTTAATAATGGGTAGGCAATAAGCAGGAGTGGGAAAAACATAGAAATAACTGTACTGTAATCTACGTGGTTATAATACAAACCACTCATTGATTTTTGTACCTTATCGAAACTAAAATGTAAAAATGCGTGGTGTATAAGAATAACTATAATAGTAATTAAGGTAGGTATTAGCAAAAGATAAAATCCTTTAATAAAATCTTTTTTTTCTTTAAATATCCATATTGGCAGTATAAAGAAGCATACCAACAGCCATGTTTTAGCTAACAATAGTTTTAATGAAAAGAATAAAACTTTAGAAAATATTACTGCAACAATAAGCCAAAGAAATTGCAATACTACTACAAAAACCAAAGGGTCTTTCCACCACCATTTAGGAAGTGAATTAGGATTGCGAGCAAAAACAAGTGTAAACAAAAGTAGGAAAAACCACATTAGTGGCTCATCAGGCAATGTGATTGCCATTGTATCGTTTGCAAAGTTTATTTGAATGGAGGCTGGAATGGTAAATAAAAATATCCAATAGGCTAATTTCCAATTTAAGCCCATTGTAGCAAGAAATAAAAATACAAACGGTGCTGCAAGTATAAAATAATTACCTGTATATGCAAACAAAATCACAGTTATAAATAACAGTGAAAATGCAGCTACATTAAACCATGTATTTTTTATTAATTGAATCATTTTCTTTCTACCTCATTTAATTTACGATAATAGGCAAGTAACAATACAAAAAGAACACTAAAAAAGAAGCCTAAACCTGCACCAACAGTTGTTGTTAGTACCACACTAGGACCAAAAGGGGCTGTTGGGGGTAATGCTCTCGTAATCACTTTAAGATATTCCATTGCATTGTTAGCTGCGGCAGAAAACTCATTCAATGTGGAAATATAATGAGCCCTATCCGTAACTAATTGGTCTTTTATAGACTCAATATTTTGTATTTGTTCTATTGCTTTTCCAAATCCCTTTCCGCCACCTTTTATTTCACCATTAATTGTATTTTGGCGACCCGGACTAATAATACTATAAATATTATATTTATCACGTAAATTAGCTAATGAGTCCGTAAGTAGTTCAATAGTACTGTCTAACTGATGTGTTTTGTCGCTTATGGAAGTATAGATATTGCCTTTCATTGCTGTATAATAATGCCTATATGTTTCTTCTAATACCTTAACAGACATATTTGCAACATTAGCAGCAACAATTGGGTCGTAGGCAATATAGGACACTTCTATTTCTTTATATTCAGACCTTTTTACATTAAAATTTTTATTGAAAATGCTCATTAAACCTGCATGACCCCTTAATTCATTAATATCGTAGCCCGGATAGATAACCTGAAACTGACAGTTTCTTATAATACGGTCTTTCACCGTATCAGAACCGGCAAGTGCTGTTACTTTATCTAAATCATCATCCCCACCGAAATAATCAACATATCGGGTTTCAAATGACCTAAAGAGTGTAGTTCTATCGCCATATAAAGGATTATTAACTAAGAAATGTGCTTCAGCTTTATATTTTTTCTTTTTTGCATAGAAAAAAATCATACCAAGTATAGCTGCAATAACCGTTATTGTTATAATAATAAACTTTTTTTTCTGTATAGTTTTTATTATATCTATTAGGTCAAAAGAAGGAACTCCCATTTTTATTATAATTTTTTGTTTTAAAATTAGCTTTACATTATTATTTTATGTTCAATAAATACTATTTATTTAAATAAATTACGCTATCCCTTATTAATACCATTATAGTACTAAAAAACAAACCAAGAAAAGCACAAACTATTATCGTTGCTATACAACCTAAACCTTTTTGTGTGGCAGGTGTTTTTGCATAAGTTATTACTTTTATTAAAGGAAAGTGATTTTTGTTTATACCTGTAGAATATTGGTTAGCAAGTGTCGTTTTAACAGCCCTGTCTGCAACAATTTCATCTTTTATAGACTCAAAATTTTGAATCATTTCTATTGCTTTACCATAATCTTTTTGTTTACTTTCTTTCATACTGCCATTAATCAAATTATGCCTTGACGGACTAATTATATCATAAATATGATAAGTTTCTCTAAGTCTTGCCAATGTATCTGTAAGCGAAATAATGGTGCTATCTTCTTCGTGTAATTTTTCAGTAATACTTTCCCGAATACCCGTTCTCATTTCTTTATAAAAATTACTTACCGTTTGCTCCAATACTTTTACGCATTCATTGGCAATAAGTGCAGCTCGCTCTTGATTTACATCTGTATAGCTAAGCGTTAAATCTCTATATTCAGTACGCATTACATTTAGGCTTTTGTCAAATTTCTTTAACAATTGCTGCATTTCTTTTGCATTAGTAGTATCTATATTATATGCTTTATATAGATTTAGATTTTTTATTACTTGATTCTGCACCAAATCTGAACCTGAAAACAAAATCACCCTATTTACATCATCTTCACTTGCAAAATAATCTAAGAATTTTGTGTCATAATTATATAGGTTATTTCTGTCGCCATATAATGGATTTCTTAAAATAAATTCTGTTTTCGCTTCATACTTTTTGGGTGAAATAAAATAAAATACAGCCCCTCCAATAGCAGCAAACAGGCTTATAATAAGTATAAACTTAATATGCCTGCTTATACTTTTTATAACATCTATAAGGTTAAAACCGGAATTGACCATTACTAAGAAAAAATTTAATGTCTAAAATTATAAATAAAAATGAAACTCTTTTTTAAATATTTTATTTTGTGGCAATGATATTAAATTACTGTTTCCCCTGCCTGTAATTTCTCAGCATTTTCTGCAAATTGCAACGAATCCAGCATGTCTTGAATATTTCCATTCATAAAATCATCCAAATTATAAATTGTCATGTTTATTCTATGGTCTGTAACCCTACCCTGAGGATAATTATAGGTACGTATTTTTGCAGACCTGTCTCCCGTACTTACTAAGCTTTTTCTTCTTTGCGATATTTCATCTTCTTGTTTTCTCACCTGTTCTTCATACAATCTTGACCTAAGCATATTCATCGCTTTCTCTCTATTTCCTAATTGGCTTCGTTCTGTTTGGCACATTACAACCGTGCCTGTTGGTAAGTGGGTAAGAATCACTTTTGTCTCAACTTTATTTACATTTTGTCCGCCTGCACCACCACTTCTTGCTGTCTCCATTTTCACATCAGCATCTCTTAAATGAAAGTCTATTTCTTCCGCTTCGGGCATTACAGCAACTGTTGCAGCAGAGGTATGCACCCTACCACTGGCTTCTGTATCGGGTACTCGCTGCACACGATGAACGCCACTTTCAAATTTAAGAATGCCATATACATCTTCGCCTTGTACCTCTAATTGTACCTCTTTATAGCCACCAACTGTACCTTCTGTTTCCGATACCAAAGAAACTTTATAGCCCTTACGTTCACAGTATCTTAGATACATACGTAATAAATCACCGGCAAATAAACTTGCCTCATCTCCTCCGGTACCGGCTCTTATTTCAATTATTGCATTTTTCTCGTCTTGCGGGTCTTTAGGTATCAATAATTTACGCAATTCATCTTCCAGCTCCTCTTGTTGTATTTCTAATTTTTCTAAATCTTCTTTCGCCATTGTTCGCAGTTCATCATCACTTTCCGTTTCCAGTACCTCTTTAGCAAATTCAGTACTATCTAAGCAGTTGCGATAAACTTTATAAACATCTACAATTCTTTCTAATTTACGATACTCTTTACTTATTTGAGAAAACCTGCTGTTATCACTCACAATTTCGGGGTTGGTAAGTGCCACTCCCAAATCATCAAAACGTGCTTTTATTGCTTCCAGCTTATCTACTATTGAGCTCATTTTTTATCTTTATATAAAAGTGGGCGAAGTTACGTTTTTAAATAAAATAGTTTGGTAATTAGTTTTCAGAAAATAAGGATTGTTTTAAAATAGATTTCTACTTTTATCTCTATTCTACTTCTAAATAAATATCTCGGATGTTATTTTGTTAGTATGTATTTGATAAATTAAGTAAAATTGAAAGGTTGTATTATTTCAATAAAATAATACAACCTTTCAATTTTACTTAAACACAATATTATTTATACATAAATATAGTTTTTTGTATTAATGTATAAAACTATTTATCTCTTTGGGAATTCCTAAACCTATCTTTTTATTTTACAATTGCATTTTCAATCATAATATCAAAAGCATAGCCGTAGCCAAAATCTTTGTTTACGCTTACTATTCCTTCCAGTATTACAATATCGCCCACTTTTACTTCAGAAGGTGAGGTAATAACCAAATCGTATTTGCCGTTTAAGTCTGTACCGTCCTGTAAGTGAATCCAGTTTTTGTACATTATACCGGCATTAAATTTAGTTACTTGCCCCTTTATTTTCACAGTTTTGCCTGCGTAATCATCTTTTTTAGTTAAGAGCTGTGCTATTGTAATACAATCGGCAGGTACATCAATTTTCAAGTCTTTTTTAGTATCGGCAACTGCTTTTCTTTTATATACTTGTGCATCGGCATGATGTCCTTGCATACTTGTATCTTTTACGGGTTTCGCACCGGCTTCGCTAATTGGTTCTTTACTTACCTCACCTAAAAATAAAACTAAGTCGAAAGTTCGGTTAAGTTCTTTACTTACAAATTTTGTCATTGGTAAGCCGCCTGCATAAAAATAAATATCACCGGCTTTTGCTTCCATAGTTGGCACTGCAAGCCATGAATCAGCAGAATCGTTCACTTTGCCATGTAGATAAGTATAGTTGGATGTTTGCACTACTTCTTGAACAAGAATTTTATGAGATACAATTTTTTTGCCCTCAAAAAGAGCAAAGCATGATTTAGAATTTAAGCATAAACTATTTATAACGAATAATGTTAGTACTATTTTAATAAAAGCCGTCTTTTTCATTTTCTTTTTTTTGTTAGATGAAATTAAATATTTAATATGAGTGCCTCAATTTATAGCTTGAAAAAAGGTACAAAAGCAAAAATAAAATTTTGTATTGATTGTCTATCTTTCACGATGCAATATTATTCACGAATTAGTATAAATTATATGAATATTGTCATAAATAAAGATGACTAAAGTCATTGAAAAGAATCATGTCCAATAATAATTTTGCGGAAGTTTATAGACTATACCAAAGTGTTTTACATATACTGTGTTATTTGTAACATTTTAAAATAAAAATAAATTGAAATTATTCTTTTGTAATACAATATAGATTTATATCGTATTTTGAAGAAGTTTAATTGAAAAAATAAAAAACATTCAAAATGAAAAAGAAAAAATATTTGATTTTCGTGTTAATCTTTGCTATTAGCATAGATTTGGTTTCTTGCAGTATTTTTCATAAAAAATCAACTGAAATTAAAAAGGAATCTATATTGTATCCCGCACCACCGGATACGGCAAGAATACAATATCTTACTACAATAAATGGGTCCAATTTTTTAGGTAAAAGGTCTAAGTTTTCAACTTTTGTATTAGGTAAAGAAGAGATTAGATACATAAATAAGCCTTATGGAACCGCAATGCGTAATAATATTTTATATGTATGCGACCCTGGTGCCGGTGCATTGGAAATTATTGATTTTCCTAAGAAAAAATATACAACATTCGCACCAGCCGGTAGTGGACAATTAAAAAACCCTTTAAGTTGCTTTGTAGATACTAATGAATACATATATGTAGGCGACCAAGGACGACATGAAGTAGTTATTTTTGATAGTTTACATAACTTTAAAAGCAGGATTAATGATACAGGAGACTTTAAACCTACTGATTTAATGGTTTATGGTAATGAACTTTGGGTTACCAATCCGTCTAAGCATACAATTAATATATATGATAAGAAAACTTTTAAATTCTTACGCAATTTCGGTCAGTATGAGCAGGGGGATGATGGCTTCTTATATTCGCCATACAACTTGTTTATTACAGACGATAAAGTATATATAACTGATTTTGGAGATTTTAAAATTAAGGTTTTTGACCACCAGGGCAAATATTTAAACTTTGTAGGTACTTATGGCGTTGGTTTAGGTCAGTTTGTTCGCCCTAAAGGTATTGCCTGCGACCGTGAATCTAATTTATTTGTAGTTGATGCAGGTTTTGAGAACACACAAATGTTTAATAAAGACGGTAAATTGCTTATGTTTTTTGGTGGTTCTTATAAAGGACCGGGAGATATGTGGTTGCCTGTTAAAGTTACCATTGATTATGATGGTATAAAATACTTTAAAAAATATGTAGATCCGGCTTTTGATTTAAAATATTTGGTAATTGTATCAAATCAATATGGCCCGGATAAAATAAACGTTTATGGCGCTCTTACGCCTAAAAAATAATACAATGAATAAGAAGCAAAATAGTACTGCTATTTATTGCATTTTAGTTATAATAATGGCAGTGTTTTGGGGATGTTCCATTGAACAAAGGAATAAGGCACTAACTATCTTTTTTGATGGTGTGCCGCCTTTACATCCGGAATTGGCTACTGATAAAAACCTAAATAATAAGTTAAGTACAACTGCTACCGATGTAAAAAGGAAAATTCCTGAAATATTTATTCATAAACCCTATCTGGAACGAAAATGTGAAAAATGCCATACAGAAGACCGTCATTTGGTAATGGAAATGCCTTCTCTCTGTTACCAATGTCATAAAGATTTTAGTGAGACTTATAAATATGTGCATGGACCGGTATCGTCGGGCAATTGTACAAAATGTCATAATCAACACTCTGCACAATATGCTAAATTATTAATACGCCCCGGACAAAGTTTATGTCTCTATTGTCATAATACTTCATTGGCTGTAAATAATAAATACCATAGAAGAATTGGCGATGCAGAGTGTACCACCTGTCATAACCCACATGGCGGTAATAACAGAAACTTGCTTAAAGAGAATGTTGCTTCTAAATTTGGTGGTTTAGCTAAAGTAAACGAGTTGGCATCCAAACATTTGTTTGCACAGGTATATGTAAAAGAACCCGGTGATATTAAAGCAGGTACTGAAATAATAATTCAAGATAACGACCAAAACTATCAAATTGTAGGTACATCGGTAACAGATGCGAATGGTAGGTTCTCTATTGCAAATGTGCATGGTGGTGATAATTATACGTTTAAAACTAAGACAGATTTGCCGGATAGTGCTAAAGTGGTAATATTAGATTATAAAGACCAAGTATTATATGAAATAAATAAGAACAGTAAGGGGAAATTTAATTTTGATAAATCTGTTTACGAAGTTGCTAATAAAGTAATAGTTAGGGAATACGGAGGGGATGATAGTTTACAAAATGAATATGCCGGTAACACCAAAACCGATAACAATAAAAATAACTTAGCTACCAACAACAAAACAGAAAATAAAACAATTGATAGCGGCAAAACGAATCCTGATGTAGTATCTAATAATGTAGAAAATAAAACAAATAAAAATATTGATTCGTCAAATAATACGGTAGCTATAAATAATAAAACAAATGTAAGTGATAATAATAACGCAACTACACCTAATAATAAAATTGTTAAAAATAGCAATGATAGTAATTTGACAGTTGAAAATGCATTGAATGGAAATACTATAAATAATAATACAGCTATTGCTAAAGACCTTACAGTAATTAAATTGGCAGGTACTGTTTATTACTTCAAAAAGGGAACTGGTGTAAGGGTTTTGAATGAAACAGGCGACATTATCGCGATTGCAAAAGTAGATGATAAGGGTAATTTTATTTTAGAAAAAATAAAGAATGGAAATGAAACTTTATCGCTTACTGATACAAATGATAATACCCAGAATGTTGTTTTGTATTACAATATGAACCCCAACTATAAAGAAAAGAAAATGAAAGGAGGCAGTACTGTAATTACTTCACCATCGGCAGAATTGGGCTTTAAGCAAATAACATTAAGCAATGAAGAAACGGCACAATTATTTTCAGTTGTCTATTATGAATATGCAAAATCAGATATTAATTCTGCCGGTATAGCAGCATTAAAGAAAGTAGCAGAACATTTAAAACAAAATCCTGATGTAAATGCCTATTTGGCAGCACATACCGATAGTAGAGGTACGCTTGTTTATAATCAACAGCTATCAGACAAAAGAGCACAAGCAGCAATGAATTATTTAATAAGCCAAGGTATAGCACCTAAAAGGATAAAAATTAAGGGTTTTGGAAAAACTAAATTAAAAAATAAATGTTCTGACGGTGTTGAATGTACAGAGGCAGAACATCAAGAAAACCGTAGAGTTGAGATTTCAATATTAATTAAATGATAATTGTCATTTGATAAAAAAATTAGAGAATGCGTAATAATAAATTATTTATATTATTGTGTTTTTTGGCAATATTGCCTAAAGAAATATATGCCCAAGATGCAAGTAATATTTTTTCTTTGGGTTTATGGAATCTAAACTCCATCTCGGGAGATTTAAAGGTAGGTGCATTATATGGGCAAGCGGGAGTTACATCTAATGGAATTATTGATAAATCTAAAATACAGAACTATTATGGCGGTATAGTGCTTAGAACATATAGTTACATTTGGAGCCCCAATTTTCTTACAATCGGTGTTGACGGAGGCTATTTACCGCAGTCTTATCAAGACCAATATTTGGTATTTCCTAATAGGTATGATGTAATTAATGCAAAAAATTTACATTTAAACACAAGCTTATTTCCCGGAAAACCCATAACAGTAACCACATTTGCAAATTTTGACCAAAGTTATGACAGCAGAGAAAACTTAACTGATATAAAAACCGAAAGCAAAACATTAGGTGGTAATTTATCTTTTTCTAACAAAGTATTACCTGTTTTATTAGCATACAATGAAAGCAACTGGACACAAAAAGAGATGCAAACAAACAGGAATTTTTTATATGACCAAAAAACATTTGATGCCAGAATTTCTAAAGTTTTCAGGGTTAGAGACAGGAATGAATTAGTTTATTCGCATAGAGATTATCTTCGGCAGGATTATAATGTTAGCCCCTCACGAAATATTTCTGATAATTTAGAATTACATAATAGCTATCTATTAGATTCTGCCGGTAATTCAAGGTTCAACTCTAATATTTTAGGTATTAATCAGCGTGGAATTGATAGTTTTACACAACTTAGAATAGCAGAAAACTTTTTTTTGAAATTGCCGTATAAAGTAAACTTTAATTGTGGTTATTCCTTTTATTATGTAAACAGGCCCTCGCAAGAATTTAGCCAGCATGATGCCAATTTTGTAATAAACAGACAGTATTACGAAAGTTTATATATAGGTGTTACAGGTGATTATAACAATGCAGACCAAACGGATTATAAAGAGTCGTTTTATAATTTAGGTGCAAATATTTCTTATAATAAAAAATTACCTAAAAACGGACTTCTTTCCTTGTCGTATAGTTATAGTAGAACACACGACAATAGACAAAGTCAGGACGTTACTTTGCATATCGTAAGCGAATCGTATATTATTAATGACAACCAAATTACGATGCTTAAATTGCCTTATGTTGATTTAGCAAGTGTTGTAGTTAGAGATATTACCGGCACAATTACTTACCAACCTAATTTTGACTATGTATTGGTTACACGAAATAATTATGTAGAAATACAAAGGACACCCGGAGGACAGATTTCGAATAATAGCACTGTATATATCAGTTATACTGCCACACAGCCGGGTAACAACCAATACGATGCAGGTATAAGTGATGCTTCAATTGATATTTCGTTATTTAAAAGGTTGTTGGGCTTGCATTATAAGGTTTTGACAAGTAATTATTTTAATTTAAAAAATTCAGATAATATGTTTTTGAATTATTTAACTCATAGAATATATGGCATAAGGTCTGAATATAAATTTATTAGTGTAGGTGCCGAAATTGATGATTATGAAAGCTCGCTCTATCCTTACCAATTAACACGTTATTATGCTACCTTGCAAGGTAGATATAGAGGAAGATTAGCCTATTCTATAAATGGTAATTTAAGAATTTATGATAAGTTGCCCAATAATGAAATTAATAGAAATTATAAAGATTTGAATGGATTAGTATCTTATAATTTTTCACAAAGAACTAAAATAGATTTAAATGTTATTTATACTTACCAACACGGACGGGAAATAAATTTAGATTTGTTTTCTTATAAACTAAAAGTAACAAGAATTTTAAGAGAACTTGTGTTTACTGCCGGTATAGAGTCCTATACTCGTACATATTTAGATGTACAAAAGAATAATTATACCGGTGGTTATATTCAAATTATTAAAAAATTTAAATATTAATACTTATGCGAAATAAAATAATATTCATATTGGCTGTATTTTCTTCAATAGCATTTACAGTAAAAGCCCAACTTGATACTTCAAAAACAGGATGCTCCAATATTGCTTGTCATGGCAATTTAACGAATCAAGAGGTAGTGCACCATGCTGTAAAGAAAGGTTGCGATAATTGTCATCAATCTACAGGTACTCAGCACCCGCTAAAAGATGTTAAGGGCTTTAAATTAGTGCTGGATGTGCCTGCATTGTGCTATAAATGCCATGACGAAAATAATACCATGAAAAATGTACATCCTCCTGTACAAAAAGGCAATTGTTTAGAATGCCATACACCACACAGCTCGCCTGAAAATAATTTACTTAAAAAGAATCCACCTGCTGATTTATGTAAACAATGTCATCAGTTAGAATCAGCTTCTAAAAGAGTAAAACATGAGCCGGTAACAAAAGGAGAATGCGTAAAATGCCACGACCCACACCAATCTGACAATAGCAAACTATTAAACTTAGAATCTCCTGCATTATGCTTGAAATGTCATAAAAAACAGAGCGAAGAAATAAAAATGGCAAATGTACATCCTCCATTCCAGAACAATTGTTTAAACTGCCATAGTCATCATAGCTCTACCGAAAATAAATTGCTCGATTTACAGCCACAAAGCCTTTGTATCTATTGTCATGATGATATGCAGAAGAAAATAGATAAAGCTACTTTGGTGCATGGTGCAGTTACAGATAAAAAATCTTGTTTAAATTGTCACTCTCCACACGCATCCGAACAAAAGAAATTTTTAATAGCAGACCCCGATGTTTTGTGTTTAAATTGCCATGATAAAACAATTGTAGTAGGTACAAGAAAAATAGGAAACATAAAACAAATAATACAAAAAAGCAAAGATGTGCATGGAGCTATTGATAAAGTAGGTTGTATTGGTTGCCACGACCCTCATGCATCTTCTAATCCGTTTCTGTTAACCAAGTCTTTCCCGGCAGGTTCTTATGCTCAGGCAAACAAAGAAAGTTTCGGGTTATGTTTCAGTTGCCACAAAAGTGAATTGCTGGAAAAGCAAACAACGACGGTTACCAATTTTAGAAACGGTGATAAAAATTTACACTTTGTTCATGTGAATGGAGAAAAAGGAAGAAGTTGCGTAATATGTCATAATCCGCATGGCTCTATGAACGATAATCTTATAAATGATAAAGCACCTTTTGGAAGTTGGGAAATGCCATTGAAATATGTTCCTACTGAGAATGGAGGGTCTTGTGCGCCGGGTTGCCACACAGAAAGAAAATACGACAGAGTAAACTCAGTTTTAAAAGATAAATAAGCATATAACAATTAAAAAAAAATGCCTGTCATAACCTTGACAGGCATTTTTTATGTATTATGGTATGTATATAGTATAAAATGCATACCATATATTCGCTAAATTTATACAAATTGAAGCTATATATTATATTAATTTAATTATGATTATAATCATAATTAAAACTGATAATACTCATAAATGAGGCACATACAAAATGGTAATATTGCAGAGCAAAAAAATTAAATAAATAAGTAACATAAAACCAATTGTAAAGTAAGCTAATAGTAAGAATTTACAGCTAATATGAAAAAAGTTGAATGCAAATTTTGTCCAAATAATTCGTGTTACATTAAAAAGAATTACTACCCAGATATGATTGATATATGGGAAAAGGAAAAGTATCAAAATTTGTATCATAAAGGAGAGCCGATTTTTGAAACAGGCAGTACTATATTGGGAATATACTTTATACAAGTAGGCATGGTTGAAGAATATATAGTATTACCTGATGAGAGAAGAAGAACAATAAGGTATATAGGCGATGGGCAAACATTTGGAACCATAAGTATGGAAAATGAAGTATATTCTATTGGTGCTTTTGCAAAAGAAGATACCTTGGTTTGCTTTTTTGAAAATAAACTTTTGTATGATATGTTTAGAACAAATCCTATTATTGTATTTGATTTAATGCATTATTATTCAAGACTTTATTGTAAAACAGGAACACGATTACTTACAAATTCAGAAATGAATTTAAGGGAGAAAATAGCTGCTGCTTTATTATATTTAGCTACAAATTTTGGTCTTAATGCTGAAAATGAACTAAAGGATTGTTTCTCGAGGAAAGATATTGCTAATTTAACTAGCACTACAGCAGAGCAAGTATCAAGGCAACTATCTGATTTTGAGAATGATAAACTTATAGAAAAACGTAATAAGAAAATAGTAATTTTACAATTAGAAAAATTAAAATATATTATACAAGATTATCTTGTATAAATTTGCACAAAAATATAAATATATGAAAAAGATATTAGACACTTTATTCTCGTCAAGAATGACATTGATTTTGTTGTTGATTCTTGCTATTGTTATTGGCTCGGCAACTTTTGTAGAAGAAAAGTTTGATACCGATACCGCAAGAGAATTAATTTATAATACACGTTGGTTCGAATTTGTATTTCTACTTTTAGTAATAAATTTTATAGGGCAATTACCTAAATATAATTTATTCAGCAAAAAGAAAGCACCGGGATTTTTATTCCACTTTGCATTTATCATTATTATTTTAGGTTCAGCTATTACCAGGTATTATGGTTATACAGGTACAATGCATATTAGACAAGGCGAGAAGGCGACTACGTTTTTTTCTTCAGAAACTTATTTGAGAATTTTAACACCTGAGAATAAACAATCTGATTTATTAGTGCACTTAGGTCAGTTTACAAAAAATGACTTTCACCATAAAATAGAAACAGCAGATAAGAAAATAGTTGATATAGATTTTAAAAATTATATAAAAAACGCTGTTGATAGTATGGTAGAAAATGCAGCAGACGGTATTGATATTATAGAACTCGTATTGCCGGGTAAAAACGGTAGAGAATCTGTCTATCTTAAAGATGGGGAGGTTAATGACATGGGGCCAATATCTATTTCTTTTAATAACCCCAGTAAGCCGGATGCAATAAATATTATAGAGAAAGACGGTAAAACATTTATTACATCTCCCTTTGACATTAAAAGAACAAAGATGCCCGAAATGTTTAATGATACTATAAAAAAGGATGTACAAACTGAATTTAAAGAGAAAACACTACACGAAACTCCGGCAGGCGTGTTTGTTTTTAAAAAATTGTATAAAAAAGCAAAAATAAAACTTGTTTCAAGCAAAGATGACGAGAAAGGTGTAGATGCACTTGGTGTGGTAATTACTATAAATGGTAAAAAACATGATGTGCAAATATTAGGCGGTTCAAGCTATTTAGCCCGATATCAGGATTTGGACTTAGACGGTTATAAATTTAAAATTGCTTATGGTCTTAAAGAAAGAGATTTGCCTTTTTCAATCACCTTGAACCGTTTTATTTTAGATAGATATGCAGGTTCCATGAGTCCATCGTCATTTACAAGCGATGTAACCTTAAATGATACAAGAAATAATTTAACTAAACAAACAAAGATATTTATGAATAATGTATTGGATTATGACGGTTACAGATTCTTTCAATCTTCTTACGACCCTGATGAACAAGGTACTATTTTGTCTGTAAACCACGATTTTTATGGTACATGGGTTTCATACATCGGTTATTTTCTTATGGCTTTAGGCTTCTTCCTTACCCTTTTTAACCGTAATTCAAGATATATACTGTTGAGTAAGAGTATTCGTACTATAAGACAAGCAAGAAAAGCAGCGGCAATCATAATTGTATTGTTAGGACTTAGCAGCCTAAGCTTTGCACAAACTACAGCCAGCCATATTAATGCAGCACAAGCCGATAAATTTGCACATTTAATTGTACAGACTTACGATGGTCGTTTTGAGCCGGCACACACATTAGCTTATGACGTGATGCACAAATTAGCTCGTAAAGATAAATTTGAAATTGAAGGTGTGGGGCAAATGAATGCTATGCAGGTTTTTATGGATATGATTTTAAACGCTGAATTTTGGAAAGACCAGAAGATAATTTACATTAAAGAAAAATCGGTACAAGATATTTTAGGTATAAATGATAAATATGCGTCTTATAATAATTTCTTTGATGCAAATGGCAATTATAAGCTTAAAACATTTGCTGAAACATCTTTTAGAAAAAAACAATCTGAACAAAATATTTTCGACAAAGAAATTATTAAAGTGGACGAACGTGCCAATATATGTATGATGACCTTTAATGGCAGTATGCTTAAATTGTTTCCTATTCAAGGTTCGCCTAATAATTCGTGGACAAGCTGGGACGATTCTATGGCAACAGTGCCACTTACAGGAAGTATAAAAATATTAAATGATGATTTACAATTAAGAGAACTTACCTATAGAAATATAATGGGTTTATATCTGCAAGAATTATATAAAGGTACTAAAACAGGTAATTATGAAAGACCGGAAAAAATATTAAGCTACATAGCAAGTATGCAAAGGCAAAGCTCTGCCGCAAAACTGATACCAAGCGAAGACAAAGTAAATCTTGAAATACATTATAATAAATCTCAAATATTTGTTTTTCTATGTTATGGTTGCTATGCTATGCTAAGTATCATATTGCTTATACTTTCTTTTATTGATATTTTGAGTACTAAAAAGAATATTATTTTAAAATGGTTATTAAATATATTTATATTCTTGTTGGTTTGTGCATTTCTTTACCATACCTATGGTTTAATATTAAGGTGGTATTTAACAGGTCATGCACCATGGAGTACCGGTTACGAAGCATTGTTGTTAATAGCTTGGGGTGGTTTATTGGCAGGTTTCTTTTTTATTAGAAACTCTAAAATTACACTTGCAGCAACTACATTACTGGCATTTTTTGTACTTATGACAGCCAGCCATAGTAGTTACGACCCACAACTTACCAATTTGCAACCAGTATTAAAATCGTATTGGTTAGTAATACATGTGGCTACACTTACTATAAGTTATGGTTTCTTGGGTTTAGGTTTTATATTAGGGCTTATAAATTTGTTTATTTACTTATTTAAAAATAAAAAGAATCACCAACGTTTAGATGTTGTTACCAATGAACTATCGCATATTAATGAAATGAACCTTACCATCGGTTTGTTTTTAGCAACGGTAGGCACATTTTTAGGGGGTATATGGGCAAACGAATCTTGGGGTAAATATTGGGGTTGGGATGCAAAAGAAACATGGGCGTTAGTAATAGTTATTACTTATACAATAGTTCTGCATTTGCGTTTTGTGCCCAAATTAAAAAGTGAATATGCTTTTAATATAAGTGCAGTATTAGGCTACAGTAGTGTATTAATGACCTTTTTTGGGGTAAATTATTACTTATCGAAGGGCTTACATAGTTATGCTGCCGGCGATACACCTGTATTCCCAATGTGGGCTTGGATAAGTATTTTCTCTGTTTTTGCCCTCATTATTGCAGCAGGCATAAAACAAAGGTCTATACGAAAAAATAACGGAGACTAACTCTATTTTATATTATTATAATTTAATTTGTTGTGTTATGAAAAAATACCTAATTGTTCTTTTCTCATTTACTTTATTTTCAACAGCCCTATTTGCTAAAGATGAAAAAGCAGAAAAGGAAAATAAAAAACGAATAGAAAATGAGGAGCGTCATTATCAAAAGGAATTAAGAAAAAATGCAGGTAGTGCGTTGCCGTATTGGCATCATGCAAACAATTTAGCTGAAATTAAATCAGAGAGTATTACCGCAAAAGATTTTTATATCAAAGCAATCAAAATTGATTCTACCAATGGACTGCTGCAAAAAGATTACGGTAAATATTTGTATGATAAACTTCGTGCCTATGATGATGCCAATGATGTATTTATTAAAGCTAAAAAATATCTGCCGGCAGATGCTGAAATCACCAAGTATCAAGATAATTTGAAAATAATATTTGATAATCGTAATAGAGAAAATAAACTTAGAGATATTGGCACATCTAACAGCACAGTTATAGATACAAATGTAAATTTTGCAACAATAACAAAATTTGATTCTTTATTTATAATTCTTGCAGATTCAAATAATAGCAATAATTATAAAAAATTATTAAAGAGGTATTTAAACGATGATAATAGTTTATCGCCTGCCGAAATGTATATGCTTATTGTTGGCTATTCTAGACAGAAAACATATAATTCGTTTGATTATAATGCCATTTCTGAATTGAGGATGCAATCAGATTTAGACACTGCAATTAGTAAGGGGACTTTACTAATAAATACAAATCCTTTAAATCCAAGCCTAAATAAAGAGATGATGTATTTCTACAGGCTAAAAAAAGACGATGCAATGGCAACTAAATTTCTAAACAGAGTGCATCAATATTTTAGTGGTATGATGTATGGTGGGGATGGTACCTGCAAAAGACCCTACATTACACTTTGGGCTAAAGAAGAGTATAGCTTTCTTACCTATTTGGGGTACGAACCTACTGAATTTCATTCTATGGGCAGTTGCGCCAACCTAATGTCGGAAATAGTAGAAGTGAAAAAGCCAAACTCTAAAGCTAATAAAGACATTCATTTTAATATGCAATTGATTTACTTAATGACAACCGGTAAGTAATTGAAATAAGATCATAATAATTCTTAAAATTTAGAATGCAAGTTTTTCTATTTCTTTTCCATCCCCCTTAAAAAGTCCAGTACATTTTGCATTTTCTTCATTTTGTCAACTACAAGCATAAAGTTTTTACCTACTTGCTTTAGTTTTGCATAAATAGTTTTTGTTTGTATATAGCTAAGGATATGATTAAATGTGTCTGATTCAAAATAGGGTGATTCCGGGTTACTGATAAAATATAAACGCATTTGTTGGTTTTTAAGAATTAATTTCTCAAAACCAAGCTCGCAAGCTATTTTTCTGCATCGCAATGTAGTAAATAATTCTAGAACCTGTGTTGGTATTGTCCCAAAACGGTCTTGTATTTCAATAGCAAATTTGTCTATTTCTTCATCTGTTTCCAAATCGTCTAATTGGGTATATAAAGATAGCCTTTCAGTAATATTGGTTACATAATTATCGGGTATCAATATTTCTAAATCGGTATCTATAGTGCAGTCGGTGGCATATTCTTTTTTTCGGTCCAGTTCTTCTGCAAAAACCTCCTTAAAATCACTTGTTTTTAATTCCCGCATTGCTTCTGCAAGTATTTTCTGGTACATCTCAAAGCCTATTTCGGTTATAAAGCCGCTTTGTTCGCCACCTAATAAGTTACCTGCACCTCTAATATCTAAGTCTCTCATTGCAATCTGGAAACCGCTGCCCAATTCATTAAACTGTTCTAAAGTTTGTAATCTTTTACGGCTATCGCCCGGCAATAAACTTATGGGAGGTGCAACAAGATAACAAAATGCTTTTTTATTACTACGTCCCACACGGCCTCTAAGTTGGTGTAAATCGCTTAGCCCAAATTGGTGGGCATTATTGATAATTATAGTATTTACATTTGCTATATCTACACCGCTTTCCACAATATTAGTGCAGCAAAGCACATCATATTTCTTTTCAATAAAATTAAACAATGCCTCTTCAAGTAAATGTCCTTCCATTTGTCCGTGTGCCATACCTATGCTTATATCGGGGCAAAGACTTTTAAGCATTGTCATCATTTCGGGCAGGCTTTGCACTCTATTATGAATAAAGAAAACCTGTCCACCTCTTTCTATTTCAAAGTAAATGGCATCTCGTATTGCATATTCATCAAAAACGAGAATTTCTGTTTGCACGGGTTGCCTGTTAGGGGGTGGCGTGTTTATAATACTCAGGTCTCTGGCATTCATTAACGAGAACTGTAGCGTGCGGGGTATGGGGGTAGCCGTAAGTGTTAAGGTATCTACATTGGCTTTTAGTTCTCGCAGTTTCTCTTTGCTACCCACACCAAACTTCTGTTCTTCATCAATAATAAGGATACCTAAATCTTTAAATTTTGCATCTTTACCTAATAAAGCGTGTGTACCTATTATAATATCAATTTTACCTTCTTCTAATTGTTTAAAAGTTTCTTTCTTTTCTTTAGCCGATTTAAAACGATTTACATAATCTACTGTGCAAGGAAAATCTTTTAATCGATCTTTAAACGTATTATAATGTTGAAAAGCAAGAATGGTTGTAGGCACTAAAATGGCTGCTTGTTTACTATCGGCTACTGCTTTAAAAGCTGCACGTACCGCTATTTCCGTTTTCCCGAAACCCACATCACCACAAATTAATCTATCCATTGGTGCCGGCGATTCCATATCCCTTTTCACATCTGCTGTAGCTTTACTTTGGTCGGGGGTATCTTCATAAAAGAAAGATGCCTCCAGTTCGGTCTGCATATAACTGTCGGTAGTAAAGGCAAAGCCCTGCGATGCCTTCCTTTTGGCATAGAGTTTTATGAGGTCTGATGCAATATCTTTTACCTGCCGTTTGGTTTTGTTTTTAAGCTTTGTCCATGCATCGCTTCCTAATTTATTTACCCTCGGCACAGCACCTTCTTTGCCGGTGAAGCGAGTAATTTTGTGTAACGAATTTATATTTACATACAATACATCATTGTCCTTATAGATGATACGAATGGCTTCTTGCATGGCTCCATTCACCTCAATTTTCTGCAAGCCACTATAAACACCTACACCATGGTCTATATGTGTAACATAATCTCCCGGTTGCAACTCCCGCAATGCTCGCATGGTTAAGGCTTTACCCTTACTGTATGCTTGTTTTACATTGTATTTATGATACCTCTGAAAAATTTGGTGGTCGGTATAGCAAATAACTTTTTTGTCGTGGTCTATAAACCCCTTGCTTATAGACGTTGTTATAGGCACAAAATTGATACCTGCATTTAAGTCATCAAATATGCTTCTAAGCCGCTCTAATTGTTTGGGGTTTTCGGCAAAAATATAGGGTACATATTTATTAGCTATACATTTTTGCAAATCAGCAATTAACATATTAAACTGCCGGTTAAATACTGGCTGTTCGTCTGTGGCAAATTTAAATATAGCGTCAATCGGGTCGTTGGTAATTTTTTCGAGCGAATGATTATACCATTCAATCAAGTGTTTTTTCTTTATTTTTTCTTGCCATTCATTGCCTGTTTCAAAGTCTGAGGTAGAAATTTCCTTTAGCCACTGTTCTTCATGGTCTATGGCAATTTGCATAACTTCATTTTTTTGTGGCAAATCTGCTGCCAGTTTTTGAAGTTTACCAATTGTATAATTAAGGTCTTTAGCCCAAAATATAGTGTTTTCGGGCATGTAATCTAATAAAGAAATCTTATTCTGAGTGTCAAATTTAGTTTCTATATTAGGTATAATAGATACTTGTAACAGTTTTCTTTCTGATAATTGTGTTTCCGGATTAAAAATTCTTATACTATCTACCTCTGTATCAAAAAGCTCTATACGGTAGGGGTGTTCATTACCAAATGAGTAGATATCAAGAATGCCGCCACGCATAGCAAACTGCCCCGGCTCGTAAACAAAATCTTCTCTTCGGAAACCTAATGTAATAAATTTTTCTAATAAACTTTCCAGTTCTAATTGTTCGCCTACTTTTATACTTATCATATTACTGCTAAGCGAAGTAGGATTAATTACTTTTTCGAATAATGCCTCGGGATAGGTAACCAGTATTTTTTTATTTGTTTTTTTGCCCGACAGTTTAGTAAGAGCCTCGGTACGCAGCATTACATGGCTACTATTCAGTTCTTGATAATTACCGGTACGTTTAAACGAATCGGGAAAGAAGAAAACATCTAAAGCTTTAGTTAGGTGTTCTATATCATTATGGAAATAAGCGGCTTCTTCTTTATCGTTAAGAATAAAAACATGGTTGTAATCGGTTTGATGCCAAATACCGGTGGCCATAAAAACAATAGCAGAACCACGTAAATTATCTAAATATACCCTTATCTTATGGTCGGATATAGCAATACCTGCCGCTATTTGTTTCAGACGGATATCGTTTTGATATAAGCCTTGTAATACATCAAGGTTCATTGTATTAGCAAAGATAGTTAAAATAGTATGGTTTCTTGTTTATAGTTTATTTAATAGCATAAAATTAATCTATATTATTTTTGCAATCGTTTGGTATATATCAAGTTGAATTAAATGATGCTTATATAGAATGTATCTGTTTAACAATAAAATACTGCAATCATTTTTTTATATTTTTCATTAGTTATTATTTAGCGAACTTTGCAGCCAGATGAAGAACCTACGTTCGCTAAATAAATATTTCATAAAATACAGATTGCGTTTATTGCTCGGTTTATTATTTGTAGCCGTATCAAGCAAATTTGCAGTATTACCGGGTAATATAATAAAAGATATATTAGACCAAGTGCAACAAATGATTGTTGCTAAACAAAAATCCGACCAAATATTCAGTGTTGTGCTTACAGGTGGTTTAACAATATTAGGTTATGCACTATTACGTGGGCTTTTTATGTTTATGATGCGGCAAACAATTATTGTTATGAGCCGCCATATAGAGTACGACCAAAAAAATGAAATTTATAAACAATATCAACGATTGAATACACAGTTTTATAAATCTCATTTTATTGGCGATTTAATGAATCGGATTTCAGAGGATGTATCAAGAGTACGGATGTACACGGGCCCTTCTATTATGTATTTTTCTGCTATGCTGTCCCTTACCATTTTATGTATATGGGATATGCTTAATGTAAATGTTTCCTTAACTTTATGTGTAATTACCCCATTGCCACTATTAGCATTGTCTATATACTATGTAAATAAAATAATTTTTAAAAAAAGCAGCGAAATACAAGCTCAATTATCGGTACTAACTACAACTGCACAAGAATCTTATTCAGGTATTAGGGTCATAAAATCTTTTGTACAAGAAAATAATATGATACGCTTTTTTGATAAAAACTCTGAACTATATAGAAAAAGTGCTATTAATCTTTCACTTACAGAAGCAATTTATTTCCCATCAATGACCTTTTTTATAGGGTTAAGTATGCTTTCTACTGTCTTAATAGGTGGCTATTTTGCAATAAAGGGAGATATAACTACCGGTAATATAGCACAATTTGTAATTTATATAAACCTTCTTATGTTCCCGATTTCCAGTATTGGTATGGTAGCAAGTATGACGCAGCGAGCAGGAGCATCTCAAAAGCGGATAGACGAGTTTTTACAAATGAAACCGGATATAGTAAGCCCACCCGATGCACAAGACATTGCAATAAAAGGCACTGTACAATTTAAAAACAGTTCCTTTACCTATCCCAATACTGGAATAAAAGCATTAAATAATTTTTCGTTACAAGTACTACCCGGGCAGAAAATAGCTATTATTGGCAAAACAGGCTCCGGAAAATCAACCATTGCTCATCTACTTTTAAGAATGTTTGATGTAGATACGGGAGAAATAAAAATTGATGGAAAAAATATAAAAGAGTTCAATCTCGAAAATTTAAGAAATCAAATTGGTTATGCCTCTCAAGATGCTTATCTATTTTCTGATACGATTGCGAATAATATAAAATTCGGTAAAGACAATGCCACAGATGCTGAAATAAAGGAAGCGGCTCGTATGGCAGATTTAGATAAAGATATTTTAGCTTTAGAAAAAGGGTATGATACAATAATAGGTGAGCGTGGTGTAATGCTATCTGGCGGACAAAAACAGCGGATGGTACTTGCAAGGGCACTATTAAAACATAATAAAATACTAATACTCGATGAGTGTTTGTCGGCTGTAGATACACAAACAGAGAAAACAATTTTAGCTAATTTAAAAAATTATCTCGACGGTATTACCACATTTGTTATTACACACCGCATATTTACAGGCTGGGTTTTCGACCAGATTATAGTTCTTGTTGCAGGCGAAATAGTGGAAAATGGAACGCATGAAGAACTTATGGCATTAAAAGGACAATATGCCAAGTTATACATACATCAAAACGAGTAATGCATTATTTTTATTATTTTAAGGGTGTAGATATGTGTCATTTATAAAAATCAAAAAATTAACACGTGTTTTTTGTTTAGCTATTTGCCGTGCATTTAGTGGCAATTTTTTCACTTAGCGGAATAGTTTTCACTTTTGCAAATACATTCTGTAAAAACACCTTCAAATTCTAAAACAAAAAAAGCGTAAGCCCAATACAATCTCCGTTGTGGCTACATTTTATCAACTATTCTTTATATATAAAATCTAAGCTGGATTTTTAAATATCATTCGGATTAATGAAATGTAAACCCCTGATATTTTTGAAATCAGAAGTATTACTGGAAATAAGAATTAGTTCTTTACAAATTGCCGTGGATGCAATAATTGCGTCAGGCAATTTTGTTTTATAATTCTGTCTTATTTCAATTGTGGTATTTACCAAATCTGTATTTAGAGAATGAATAAAACACATCATAACAAATTTTTGAAGAAGTGCATATTCATCTTGCGAAATGTTTTTTGATGCAAACAATTCAATTTGGGTAATTATTGAAATTTCAGGCTCAATATTTACTAATAAATTTTTGCATCCTAAATTTAATTTCCCATTACAAAAATCAATAATTACATTGCTGTCAATTAAATATCTCTTTCCCATTCATTACGCATTTGTTTTACATTTTCATGTATTTTCGTGGCTGTTGCATCGGATATTGTATTCCAAAAATCAATCATCCGTAATCCTTTTGTTGGTTTATTTTCCAACTCATCAATTGGCAGATAAGATATTTCAATAGTTTTCCCTACATATTCTAAAGGTATTGAAATATGCACATCAGTATTGGTAGGGGTAATTATTGTTCGAATCATTCTACAAAGTTACGAGTTTTTATCATCTTTTTTCTTTTACCAATTGCTTGCTTATACACTGTATAGTTCTATGTGAAACAATATTTAAGTATAAGGCATTTTATAACTAAATGCTATGTATAACACCTGTAATTCTAATACAAAAAAGCGAAAGCTACATCGCAAATAAAAGTATTTTTGAATTGATATAAAATTCTAACCAATTTTCAATGTAGATTTTATAGCCGAAAAAGCGATATAATTGTTCTTGATGCAGGCGAAATAGTGGAAAAAGGAACTCATGAAGAACTTATGGCATTAAAAGGACAATATGCCAAGTTATACATACATCAAAACGAGTAATGGAAATACTACTTTCTTGGCTCCAAGCCTTTATGTTGTTATTTACAATAATCTCAACATTAACGGGGGTTATAAAGTATCAACACAGTCAACAAAAAAATTTAAAAATTAAACTTCAAGCAACGCATTTTGATTGTATCTAATTAAAACAACCGTTGCGAAAAGCCACTTTTGCTATCATGCTCTTCTTTTGCGGCTTTTATAAATGCCACAAAAAGAGGGTGTGGATTTTCAACAGTACTTTTATATTCAGGATGAAATTGTACTCCTATATAAAAAGGATGATTTTTTAATTCCATTATTTCAATAAGATTTGTTTTTGGGTTTTTACCGACCGGTATCATACCGGCATCTTCAAAAGCTTCTTGATAATTGTTGTTGAACTCATATCTATGTCGGTGTCTTTCAAAAATAGTTGTTGAACCATAAATAGTAGAAGCAAGGGAATCTTGTGCTAAATTACATTCATAGCTGCCAAGTCGCATTGTACCACCCTTCTGTGTTACTGCTTTTTGTTCCTCCATCATACAAATAACTCCACTCACAGTATTGGGGTTCATTTCGGTAGAGTGTGCTTCGGGCATGCCTAATACATTACGAGCATATTCAACACATGCCATTTGCATACCTAAACAAATACCTAAGAATGGAATTTTATTTTCTCTGGCATATTTTATTGCATCTATTTTACCTTCAATTCCTCTACTGCCAAAACCGGGAGCCACAAGAACAGCATCTAAATTTTGCATTTTTTCATTTACATTTTCTTTGGTAAGATATTCAGAATGTATATTACGTACCTCAACCTTACATTCATTCATAGCACCTGCATGTATCAACGCTTCAAGAATTGATTTATAGGCATCTTGCAGTTCAACATATTTACCAATGAGCCCTACAACAACTTTACTTTTAGGATAACGTAATTTATTTAAAAACTCTTTCCATACACTAAGGTCGGGTTCTTTACCTAAAGGCAAATCTAATTTTTTTAGGCTAATAATATCTAACTTCTCCCGCATCATTTCTAAAGGCACGCCGTAGATAGTATCTGCATCAAGTGCTTCAATTACAGCATCTTGTGTAACATTACAAAAAAGAGCAATCTTCTTTTTCAGTTCCTTATATAATGGCTCTTCGGTACGGCATACCAAAATATCGGGGTTAAGACCGTGTTCACTCATTAGCTTTACTGAGTGCTGGGTAGGTTTTGTTTTTAACTCTTTGGCTGCTTTTAAATAAGGTATTAGAGTTAGGTGAATTATCAAACAATTTTCATTTCCAATTTCCCATTTCAGTTGTCTTACAGCCTCTATGTAGGGCAACGATTCTATATCGCCAACGGTACCACCTAATTCGGTAATAACTACGTCATAATTATTGTTTTCACCAAGTAAGAGTATTCTTCTTTTAATTTCATCGGTAATATGGGGTATTACCTGTACTGTTCTGCCTAAATAGGCACCTTCTCTTTCTTTATTTATTACATGTTGGTAAATTCTACCGGTAGTAACGTTATTAGCTTGCGATGTATATGTGTTTAAAAAACGTTCGTAATGCCCCAAATCAAGGTCTGTTTCTGCCCCGTCTTCTGTAACATAGCACTCACCATGCTCGTAAGGGTTTAATGTACCCGGGTCAACATTTATATAGGGGTCAAATTTTTGTATAGTTGTTGTGTAGCCTCTTGCCTGTAGTAATTTTGCCAGTGATGCAGCAATAATGCCCTTTCCTAATGATGAGGTAACCCCACCTGTAACAAATACATATTTGGTCATAACTTATTTATTTTGAAACACGACCAAAATGCAATTATATATTACAATTATTAAAAGCAGGATGCAATTAAGGTCAAACAAAGGTACTAAACTTTATAAAGTTAATCGGAAAAATTCAATTTTTTTATGATTTTTTTTAGCACAAAAAAATAGAATATAAAGAAATAGCCACAAAAGCACTTTATAAAAAATTGTTTATATTTAACTTTTAGCATTTATGTAGTATGCTTATGGTGTAGTAGCGTATAGGTGTAGCTAATTGTTTTACCATCGGTTAAAAAATCTACTTCAACCTCTTCAGGTTGAAAAATTTCGGAAATTCTTGAACCTATTTGTTTAAAAAATTTCATAACCGTATCCTGTTTTAATGAATTCCGGTTTAGGTTTACTGCTAAAGGTTTCATAACAAAAATATTTAAGGGTAAAGAAACAGAACATATAATAATAGTAATTTAACGTAAAACTACTCTTCTTTGTTGTTCTGACATAAAGGTAACAATAAATTAAACTAGAAAAAAAAATTTACAACATTTTTTTTATCAACACTTTATACACTATCTTCTTTATAAAGTGTATCTATAATGCTATGCCGGCATTATTTGCTTTCGGAATAAAACACCCTATAATCTTTAATAAATAATATATTTTTATCTGTTTTACAGTATATCTATATTATTGCACTGTTTGTTTGTTACCTATTAAATCTATTATTATTCTATTGTAAAAATTGAGTAATGTATCATCAAAACAGATTCTATAAAATATTTTTTACTTTCATTTATGATGTACAATTCATACTCAAAATTTATCTGTATAACTATTGAATTGAATTTGTATATTCGTTACTTATTTGTATAAAAATAGTTTTTTTATTTACAACTATTTTGAAAACACAAAAAAGAAAATT
>CAIYTT010000102.1 GCA_903929195.1 uncultured Bacteroidota bacterium | reverse complement strand
GGGTAAGGGTACTCTTTTACCAAGCCGGAAGAATCAGTAAAATGTTTCTGTTCAAAAAAACTAAGTAATTGTTCCAAGCGGGTGTTTAGTTTTGCTTCTATTCGCGGTATCTGTACTATGTAAGTTTCGTGGGTCAATTTTTCTATTAACTCGCTTTTTATATCCATTACCTCATGGTTCACCTGATTAATGTATTTATGTGCTACTTTAAGTGCGGGGGTATCCACATTTTGCAACTTAAACCCAAGCAAATAAATTGTTATAATAGGTAATGCTTCAAATTGTTTGCCCTTATCGGTTTCAATTTCATCTTCTTGTTTATAATGCTCAGCAAGATATTTACGGAAACGTTTTACATCGATTGTGTTTCTTTCTTTCTGTATTTCTATTAATACTTTCTTAAGTTCTCCACTTGCTGTTTTTATGGTAGCAACAAAATCAAGACGCATTACAGTTAGTGCGGCTGCAAGACTTGCTTCGTCCTCTTTATTAAAATAAGATAGTTCTTGCGGTTTTAATTGTACCTCAAGAATGTCTTGTTCCAGCAGGGTTTCCAAAAAAAAGCGGGCAATACGGTCATTACTCATCAACCACTTAAAAACAAGGTCGGATATAGGGTTTGCTATTATCATATGATATCTGTTACAACAAAGATATGCTTATTATGTTGCATTAAATTGCAAGATATATTTATGCAAATTAAAAATAGGTCGAGGTATATTTTTATAGGTTTTATAATTTACAATAAAAATCAGTCTTATTGTAGATTTGCAGTAAATAAAAATTATTTTATTTACAACCTTCTTTTTTTAATATAACTTTAAAAATGATTTTATCTTTAATAGTTGCGATGTCTGAAGATAATGCAATAGGAGTAAATAATGGTTTACCTTGGCATTTGCCTGATGATTTAAAGTTTTTTAAAAAAAATACTTTAAATAAACCCATAATAATGGGTAGGAAAACGTTTGATTCGCTTGGGAAACCTTTACCAAATAGATTGAATATTGTAATATCTTTTAATGCAGATTTAAATTTGCCCGATGGTGTTTTGCTATTTAATAATATTGAAAGTGTAATTGAGTATCTGGAATCTAAAAAAACAGAAGAGGCTTTTATAATTGGAGGTGGCATGATGTTTGAAAAATGTTTAAATAGGGTGGATCGTTTGTATATTACCCGCGTTCATGCAACTTTTAAGGATGCAGATACCTACTTTAATAATTTAAATACAGATGAATTTAAATTAGTTTGGACAGAAGAGCATCATGCGGATGAAAAACATAAATACAGTTTTACATTTCAAATTTTCGATAAAAAAGAATAATGAATATATACAAGATTAATAAATATATAAAATATAAATTCTTAGCATTAAGTAGTCATGGTGTGCATTCGCCATTTGTATTTAATTTTATTATAAACGTAATAGAAAATAAAAAAACAACTTCAAAATCTAATAAATTAATATGCGACTTAACAGAATTTAAGGAGGTTGAAAAAAAATACCAAAATATTTTATTGAATATGATAAATTATTATAAATATGATACTATTATCAATCCCGGATTATTTCAAAAAAATACAACAACAAAATTTGATTTATCACTATTATCCGAAAATCAATTCTTAAATTGGTTAGAAATAGTTGATGCATCTGGTATGCAAAAACATAAAGATAGTTGCATTGCAGTAAACAATATTCATAATTCAAAACTGCATTCAGATGAGTGGGAAAAATTATATCTAAACCCTAATGTAAAATTAAGTATTGATTTATTTGGTATCGGCTTATTATTTTATAAAGAAGAATTTAAAGAAAAACAACATTTTATTTTAAAATGTTAAATATGTCTTTTGACGAAAAATAGAAGTATAATTATAATAAGCATTCTCAATACTTAATTAACAATAAACCATTCTCTATTAATAAGTAAGTACCACTAACTTTGCCAAATGTCTTATTTCAAAAAAGGTAAGCCTTTTATAATTGCCGGACCATGCAGTGCCGAAACCCAAACACAGATTTTGGAAACAGCAGAGGCACTGGCATCATTAAATATTGATTTGTTTAGAGCGGGCATCTGGAAGCCCAGAACAAGACCGGGTGCATTTGAGGGTAATGGTGTTTTAGCACTGGAATGGCTTGCAGAAGTGAAAAGCCGATACAATTTGCCTGTTACAATAGAGGTAGCTGAAACTAATCATATAGAAGAGGCTCTAATGAATAATATTGATGTTATCTGGATTGGTGCGCGTACCACTGTTAACCCTTTTCAGGTGCAGCAATTGGCAGATGCATTGCAAGGTGTAAGTATTCCGGTAATGATAAAAAATCCTGTAAATCCGGATGTTGATTTATGGCTGGGTGCTATTGAACGATTTGAAAAAGCAGGTATTACAAATATAGCAGCTATACATAGAGGTTTTTCAAGTTATAATAAACAGTCAGGATACCGAAATCAGCCCAACTGGACATTACCCATAGAACTCAAAAGAAGAAGACCGGAATTGCCTATTTTTTGCGACCCCAGCCACATTACAGGTAATAGAGATATGGTGGCAGAGGTGGCTCAAAAAGCAATGGATATGCGTTTTGATGGACTTATGATTGAAACCCACCCACGGCCGGAAGAAGCTTGGACAGATGCAGCACAACAAATAACTCCATATCAATTACAAGAGCTTTTAACACATCTCATTATTAGGCAGGAGTTTACTGAGGATATGAACAGCCATACTAAACTGGAAAATCTACGTTTAATTATGGATAGTTTTGATGCAGAAATAATTGATATTATTGCCAGAAGAATGGAGTTAAGTGAAGAAATTGGGAAAGTAAAAAAAGAATGCAATATGACTATTTACCAACCCGCGAGATGGCAAGAAATGCTTAAAACAAGGGAAGAAAGAGCATTAAAAAATAATTTGCATAAAGATTTTATTATCGAACTATTTGAAAAATTACATAATGAAAGTATCAGAATTCAACTATCTGTGCTTGAAAGTGTTTTGAATGAAATAAAAAAGTAAATTTACCCACTTAAAACGAATAATCTAATTGGCACTAAAGCAACATTGGGATGAAAAAATCCGTTTCGAACAGCAAGTTGATAATTCAAAGTCTTATGTTCTACCATTTATAGAACAAACCAAGAAACTAACTTCAGGTATGCAGGTTATGGAAGTTGGCTGTGGTGAAGGTGGTGTATTATTGCCTTTTATAGAGTTAGGTTGCTATTGTATAGGGGTAGATCTTGCACCTGAAAGAATTGATATTGCTAATAATTTTCTTAAAAATGAAGTAGCAGAAAATAAAGCACTTTTCCTATGTCAAAATATTTATGATGATAGCTTTTATGTAAAATATGCAGGCACTTTTGATGTTATAATATTAAAAGATGTTATTGAACATGTGCATGAGCAAGATAAGTTTATACCTTATTTAAAAAAACTACTTAAACCGGAAGGACAAATATTTTTTGGTTTCCCGCCATGGTGTATGCCTTTTGGTGGACATCAACAATTATGCAGAGTAAAATGGATAAGTGTACTGCCCTATTACCATATACTGCCGAAATTTATTTATAAAGGTATTTTAAAAATGGCAGGCGAACACCCTTTAATTATTGAAGATTTAATGGAAATAAAAGATACCCGTATTTCCATAGAACGTTTTGAACGTATTATAAAACAGAGTGGCTTAAAAATTTTAAATAAAAACCATTATCTAATCAATCCTATATATAAATACAAATTCAACATAAAGCCTCGTTTACAATTTCCTATTCTTACTAAAATACCTTTTTTCAGGAACTTTGTTACCACTTGTGTTTATTATACAGTAGGCTAATTACTAACTATTTTACAGTACACCGCTTATTACATTGCTCTTACTTAAAATAAGTTCAATTTCTTTTTCCTGTTTTTTTATCTGGTAACGAATTGGTGAGAATGCCCAACGGGTACGTAATTTATTTAATCTGTCTTTAGGGGGCATAAAAATAAGTCGCCTAATAAGATGTAGCGGAATATTATGTTTTAAAGCATTAGATAACTTTACAAAATAGATAATAGTAGCAGCATCGCATTTTTCCAATACATTTTTCAACTCTTGTATATCGGTAAAAGATGTTATGCATAATACAGTACCATGCTTGGCGTTAAAATAGTGTGTAAGGGTATTTTCGTTATGCCAATTGCTATTACTAATTATTCTTGCAGACTTCTCGTCTTCAGTAAGTTGTTCGGGAATATTAAAAGACTGGTCCGGTACGTATCGCATTTCCCATTCTTTTTTACTTAGCGTATCATATACCGTCCATACATTATTTTTATAGTAATTTAGCATTTCTTTTAAATAGCCCTCTGCTAACCACTTACTTTTTACAGGCGCATAAAAGCTTGCATAAAAATAAAGATGCGATGCATAAGGCTCAAATAATTCAGGCACTCTTACTACTAATTCTCTGTTACGGGCATATACCTTCCATACTATTCTCCGTACATCATCTCCTGCTTCAAAATCTTTATAATTAAGATATTCCCCTTCAGTTCGTCTTAGCTGTTCGATACGCACATCCATTGTTTCCGTTTTTTTAGGGAATACAGTTTCGTCGTATTGTTTGCTTAAAACAGGCGGTTGGTAAAAATGACCACCAATAGGTTGGGCTACTGCTAAAGAAAAAATATGGAGCATGTCCTCAAAATAAACAAAGCCACCTTTAAGATTATATTCTTTTATGTCGGGTAAATTCAATCGGCTGCGTCCTATAATAGCCTCACGCCACAAACTTTGTTTTTTTCTTTTATTGGCAATTAAACTAAACTTATCTGTAAATAAACGGTCATCGTAATACAATCTACCATTTACAAAGCCTAATATAGGCCTGATAGCACCTTGTAAAACTGCATTTAAATAAAGTTTGTTTTTACCTTTTTTGCTTTCTATATTAAAATCTACCTCAAGTTTAATAGCCTTTCTACTACGCAAATATAAAAAATAGAAAAAACAATAAAAGGTACTTAGAATAGAAATGAACACCAAACCTGCAAGGAACATAAAAACCATTTTGCCCATTAAAATTATAAAGGGCATAAAGGCCGATGGTTCTTCACCCTTTACGGGTGGAATATATAATAATTTATAGCCCCACCATATTGCTATTATGCACAAAAAGGTATTAATAGTAAACGGAAAATATTGCAGTGCGTACTGTATTTTCCTTAAAATAATTTTTCGGTTCATGTTTTATAAGGTGCAAAATAGTAAATATAAATTGCATCTTGTGATAGTAACATAAACATTAATTATTTATTGTGTATTACTACAAAGCTACCGCCTTTCAATAAAATATCGTCTTGAGAAATATGGTAATAATAGGTTGCTTCCGGTAAGAAATCAGTAGGTATTTTAATTACTTGCGTATCAAACATTTGATATTGCCCTGCAAGACGACCTAAGCCGTCTGAAATAACAATATGCACAGGCTTAGTAGGTTTGTCGCTCAGTTTTACATAAACATAAGAAGATGCAGGATTAGGATAAATATTTACAAAAGGCTTATTAGGCTCAATATTTTCTATTGCTGTAGTAAAACCTATTGCAGTAACCGGATGTATTTCATTCCAACCATGTACATTATCTGTTACATAGCTACCTACAACATAAACTCGTTCACCTGCAGCCGGCAGAAAAACAGTATTTGTAAACCCTGCACACGAAGATATGGCGTCAGATTGGGTACAGGTAGTTGCACAAATCGGTTCGCAAACTAAACAACCTGCCTCACCCGAAACATTTGCCGCATTAATCATAAAGCTAAAGCGTGAATCTACATTTAATCTTATATGCATATCGCCATCGGCTTCACCCCAAATAGCAGCAACGATACCGGTAACTGTATCGCATTGTTTATTAACTACTAAACGATAACTATGATATACATGACTCCATAAAGTTGCATCGCACTGGGCTTCACTATTATTGCTAATTAATAAACTACTGATAACTAATACGGAAAGAATAAAATATTTCATAAACTAATTTATACATTTTAAAAAAGATTGCAAAGTTAAATGAATATGCTATTGTTATTTTTGAAAATAGAAAACTTAACTATAAGATAATATTAATCCTAAAAGACATACATAAATAGTAATTTGCAATGAATATAAAAACAATTTAAAGAACTATTTTTGATAAAAAATTGCAATGAAGAAAACAATTCTTATCACCGGTACATCGTCAGGAATTGGTAGGGCTGCCGTTAAAACCTTTAGCCAAAACGGTTGGAATGTAGCAGCAACAATGCGCAATCCTGAAAAAGAAACGGAGATGACATCTTGGCAAAGTGTTAAAATCTATAAATTAGATGTTACAAACGAAGATTCTATACAGCTTGCAATACAAACGATTATCACAGATTTCGGTAACATTGATGTTATCTGTAATAATGCCGGTTATGGGGCTGTTGGCATTTTTGAAAAAGCTACGGATGCACAGATAAGAAAACAATTTGATACAAATGTTTTTGGCTGTATGAATATTATCAGAGCTATTTTGCCGCATTTCAGAAATAAAAAAGCAGGTATTATTATTAACGTAACAAGCATGGGTGGTCTAATAACCTTCCCATTATATAGCTTATATCATGGTACTAAATGGGCCATGGAAGGCTTTTCGGAATCGCTTGCTTTTGAATTAAAACCACTTGGCATTACCGTAAAATGTATTGAACCGGGTGCAATTAAAACAGATTTTTACAATAGGTCGCAAGATTTATTTAAAAATAACAGCATCACAGATTATGACAAATATGAACAAATTACCTTTAAAAACACACAAGATGCAGAAGCTAATGCACCCGGACCTGATGTTGTAGCAAAAACAATCTATAAAGCTGCTACAGACAATAGCAAAAAATTACGCTATCCGGTTGGTGCTCAAAGTGCCACACTTTTACTTCTACGTAGAATATTACCTAATTCTATTTACTTTGCAATCGTAAAAAGTGTAGTTGAAAAAGGATATAAAGCGTAATTCCTATTTCAAATTCATAATTATATAATATAAATTTTTAATATATTTAGAATGCTTAGAAATATATCCATATTATTCCGTTTTTTTAATAAAAACAAAGACATAAAACGAGTACTTGATATATTTAAGCACTGGAAAAATACAATAGATAAAATACCTGAAAATACAACACAGAATAAAAAAATACTACTCATTCGTCTTGATGATATTGGGGATTATCTGCTTTTTAGAAACAGCTTTTATGCTTATAAACACTCTAAAAAATATGCAGATTATACTATAACTTTATTAGGCAATAGTGCTTGGCGCGATTTATATACTCATTTAGATAGCAATAATGCAAATAATACAATTTGGGTAAACAAGAATGATTATTTTAATAAACCCGAATACCGTTTACAATTATGGGAAACACTAAGAAAAGAAGGATTTGAAATTGTTATTTGTCCTTCTCGCTCCAGACCTTTAGTGTTAGATGATTTATGTATGCTTGCAGCAAATGCTAAAACGAATATTGCAGCACACAATAATTTTAATATAATAGAATGGAATACAATCTCTGATAATTTATATTCTCAGCTTTATACAGAAACAACTTTAAATCATGAGTTTTTCTATAATCAGCAATTCTCTAATTGGTGTTGCGAAACAAATTTATCTTTAGAAAGACCTGAAATAAAAACGATAACGCCAATTACAAAAAGCAATACAATTCTCTGTTTTATTGGTGCATCTAAAAAAAGCAAAAGGTGGCCACCCGAAAAATGGACAGAACTCTTACACCTAATTAAAAAAGAAACAAATTATACCTGTGTATTGGCAGGCGGCAAAGATGAAATAAGTATTGCCGAAAAAATAAATGCATCTTTAGGTTTTAATGATATTACCGGTAAAGCAACTTTGCCACAAATGATAGATTATATAAACAATGCAGCAGTAGTTATTACACACGACACTATGGCGGCACATTTGGCGGCATCGCTTGCAATACCAACTATTATTATTACAAATGGGGATAACTTTTACCGGTTTACAGATTACAAAACTGCTAACATTGCAAATGTAAGTACTGTTTATCCTAATATGTTCCTAAAAAAATGGAAAAGGAACAACTACTTACCTTTTAAAAATTATGAAGCAGTAACTAAAGATATTGCCACTATAAAACCTTTAGATATTTATACTGAATTGAAAAAATATTTAGATGTAACGAAGTAATCTATTCAAAAAAAGTTACTTTACCTGTATCTAAATCATAGAAACCACCAATAATTTTTATTTGTTTAAGAAGTTCCATTTCAGCTAATAAAGGGCTTTGTTCTCTTATTTGCTGTACGGAATGGTAAACATTAATGGTTGCTACTCTTTCCATAAAAACTTTATTGTTACCATTTCTATTTTCTATTGTTTCAGTTTCTTGTTCAATTGCGGGCTTTATTTTATTTAATAAGCCGGTTACATGTCCCAAAACAATATTATTACAAGCCCCCTCTATTGCACCACATTTAGAATGGCCTAAAACAACTATCAGTTTAGAACCTGTAATTTTGCAAGCAAATTCCATACTGCCAATAATATCATCGTTTACAATTGTGCCTGCAATACGAATACTAAATATATCACCCAGTCCTTGGTCAAATATGAGTTCGGACGATGTGCGAGAATCAATACAACTTAATATAGCGGCAAATGGAAATTGCCCCGAAGAGGTTTCATTTATCTGTTCTAATAAATTACGATGCGCTTTTATATTATTTACAAATCGCTTATTGCCTTCTTTTAATATTTCTAATGCTAATTCCGGTGTCAATTTGTCTTGTGTTTCTTTAGTATGCGTTCTCATTTTGCTAATTAGACTTTTGTTCCAAATAATTAGACTTCTACTAACTTTCAAGCAGTTACTTCAAATATTGTTTTTCACTCAATTACTCAAACCTCATTTCCGTTCACAAAGCTACGAAAGTAAAGCTTTAGCTTTAATACACAAAATAAATAATAGTTTTATTCTATAAATATAATTCATACGAGCATAGGGTTGTTTACATTAATATCATATTACAAATTCAATTTCAAAGTAAATTTTATCGTACTTTTGCACAAAATTTCTAAAATATGAATTTCAATACAACCGAAATTACTGAAGAATTAATTTCAACAACCGAAAAACTTGCTAAAGGATACCAAACCTTACAAGAATTAGGCGATGTAGAAGTAGGTGCTTCACCTAAAGAATTAGTTTGGTCTTGCGATAAAATTAAAATGTATCATTACCTAAGAGACACACCTGCAAAATGTGCTACTCCGGTTCTTGTTTCTTTCGCAATGCTTAACAGACACGATGTTCTTGATTTACAGCCAGACAGAAGCCTGATGAAAAAATTGATAGATGAAGGGCTTGATATTTATATTATGGACTGGGGTTACCATAACAAATCGGACCGCTATATTACAATGGAAGATTATATAGATGGCTATTTTAATGATGCAATCGATTTTTTACGCAAAAAACATAATGTAAACAGCATTCATAAAATGGGTATTTGCCAAGGTGGTACTTTCTCTATGATTTATGCAGCTTTATATCCTGAAAAAATAAAATCTTTAACTACTTATGTAGCTCCTTACGATTTTTCTACCACAAGCTGTATGCTTTATAAATGGACTAAATACATTGATGTAGATGCAATGGTAGATACTTTAGGCATAATACCGGGCGATACAATAGATGGTGCTTTCGGTATGCTTAAACCGAGTATGAATGTGAGCAAATATCTTGGTTTGATAGACTCTTTGGAAGATAAAGATAAAATGATGAACTTTTTACGTATGGAAAAATGGAAAGGAGACTTACCTGCTATTCCCGGTGAAATGTATCGTAAATACATAAAAGATTTATTTAGAGACAATAAACTAATAAAAGGTACTTTTGAATTGGGTGGACGAATCGTAAACCTTAAAAATGTTACAATGCCCTTCCTTAATGTTTATGCTACCGAAGACAATATAATACCTAACGACAGCACCAGAAATGTAATGAGCTATATTGGCTCTACCGACAAAAAAGAATACCCTTTTCCGGGTGGTCATATCGGTGTATTTGTGGGTGGCAAATCTCAAAAAGAATTAGCCCCGGCAGTTGCAAAATGGGTAATTGAAAGATGTTAATTTCGTAATAAAAAAATTACTTAAATTGAGGTGCGCTTTTGGTGCACCTCTTTTATTCTTTATATATAACAACAATTATTGTTTATAATGGCAGAAAACATAACATATCCTTACAATACATATTATCAACCACTATCTAACAATTGCAATATTGCCTATATTGATGAAGGCAAAGGCGAAAAAACACTCTTATTTGTACACGGACTGGCAAATTATGCACTCGTATGGAAAAAAAATATTGAATACCTAAAACAGTTTTATCGGTGCATAGCAATAGACTTACCCGGCAACGGACTGTCTGACAAGAATGAACACCCTTTTACTATGAGTTTCTTTAGCGAAACTCTTTACTTGTTTATTGAAGCTCTTGGTTTAAAAAATCTTACAATTATAGGGCATTCTATGGGTGGGCAGATTACCATTACAGCCGCAACAAAATACCCCCAAATTGCAGACAAATTAATATTATGTGCGCCGGCAGGTTTAGAGGTTTTTTCTGCACTCGATAAAACACTTTATTACAGTACACTACACATGCTCGATTTTATTGCACCCGAAGAGCAAGCATTACGTAAAACAATAGAAAACAGTTTTTATCGAAACCATGCACAGGGAGAGCCGGTAATACTGGAATTAATAAAACTAATGAAAACTTATAAGCTTAACTACTATAAAAAGATGGTAGAAGCCTGTATAAAAAATATGCTTGAAGAACCTGTTTATAACAAATTAGACACACTAAAACAACCGGTACTCATTGTTTTTGGTAAACAAGATGCATTGATACCTAATAAGATGCTACACCCTATTTCTACAGAGAAATTAGCTGTAGACGGCTCTAAAAAAATGAATGATGCGCGAGTAAAAATACTGTCTGATTGTGGACACTTTCTACAATGGGAAAAAGCAGACGAACTAAATAAAATAATAATTACATGGCTTGAAGACAATAGAATTTAAGTTCTATTAAACAATAATATGAAACAGTTTCTTTTACTAATATTATCATCAAATATCTTTTTTGCAGCTTGCGACTTTAAAGAAAAAGCAAGACATAGTTCTTATGAATTAAAATATACTGCTTATAGGTGGCTTTTGGATGATAGCACCTTAACATATAGATTTTATATACATCATGCTATAGCAATAGATTCTGACGGGAGTTTTAAATTGTGTAGAAAAGATAGTGCAGGCAAAAATGTCTTTTTTTCAGGATATTTAGATAATTCTATTTGTAAACTTATTGATAGTATTAAAGCACAAAATAATTTTAAAAATTATTATTTATATTATGGCGATTTACAACCTATATATTGCGGATTAGATTATTGTATAGATTTCACTAAAAATAATAAAAGAAACATAATACTTTTTATACCACATAAAGCACCTGAAATACTACAAAAATTGAATGCAAAAATTGATACTCTTATGTATAATAATAAAAACACACGCATAGATTCATTCGATTTCGCAACATATATACATAACCTATCTGATACAATTTGGAATTCAGATTCTGTTGAGAAACCTCCTCCTCCAATAAAACAAACAGTGAGATTTATACCACCAAAATTATAAAAGCATGGGCAATATTATTAAACTATAATTACATAAGTATATAAAGGTTTATAAATCAAACAATTCAGCGGGATTAATTTTAAATTGTAACATTTTGGCTGTATCCCTACCACCATCACCACCTTTTCTTTGCATGGTTATTTTACCAATTTTGAAATTTCCTCTATCAGTTATTTCTATTTTTCCGTTACCAAAAAAGTTTAAGCAATAATTCATTGGCTTTAAAACCCATCTTGCACTATTTTTCACTTTTTGTGCTACTAAAATCCATTCGGCAGCAAATTGACCTCTACCTTTTAATATGTCTGATACTATTAACGATTTGTTTTCTGAAAGCCAGTCTTTAATTATAATCTGTTCATTCTCAGAAAACTCATTTGCAAACATTCTTCTTTTATCTTTAGGATTTATTAAAGTTGGTGCAATTTCACCTGTGTATTTCTTTAATAGTTCGCTTATTAAATCATTCATTTCCCACATTTCTGCATACTTATTTATCCATCTTTTATCAATTTGATTAAATCCTTTAGAATTACTTACTAACTTCACTTGCAAGTTTTGTACATCTAAAGCTTCTTTCATTTTTATTGAAACTTGAGCTTGCACATCAGTTTTATATCCGCTAAGTTTAACTGCTTTAACATATTCAATATCTTCCAACCGATATTGCATTATTAACAACCATTTTTGAGAATCTTCATCTATTTGCCAGTTATTAAATTTTTCAACAATGTCATTTTCGTTATTAAACCCATTTTTTGCTGTGTCAGAGCCCAACTTAATTAAATCCATTTTCAAATAAATTATTAGTAAAATTTTCTTTTAATCTTAATTCTGTAATTTCAACATACTCTTTTGAAATTTCCGAGCCTATCCATTGCCTATTATTTAATATTGCTATTTTAGCAGTAGTGCCGCTACCCATAAATGGGTCATAAACAATATCAAATTCATTTGTCCATGTATTCATTTGGTCTGTAACTAATTGTTCTGGGAAAATTGCCGGATGTTGATAAGCAATTTTATCTTTTGTTGAAATACCACCACCAATAGAATAAAAAAACACGTTGCCAATTTTTTTATTATCCGTCCGCTCCACTTTTTTATAATCCAAAGCTCCATTTTCTCCTCTATTTTTCATATTTGCCAATCCTTTATATTTTGTAGTTTCTTTTATCGGATTGAAAGTTTTAGGAGCTCCTTTAGAAATGGCAAACATATACTCAAAATGTTGATGATACCTATTTCCCGTAGTTGGCATTGGGTTGTTTTTGTAATATATCATAGTATCGTGAATACACAATCCAATTTCTTTAAAATATAAAGCTTGCTTAAAACTTGTACCTGTCTCACTTCCATTTTCTGTTTTATCACCCACAACCCAAACCATAATACCACCTATTTTCAAGACTCTTTTTATTTCATTTGCAATTTTTTCAAATTCAAACTTATACCCATTATAATTTCTAATATCGTCATACGGTGGTGAAGTGATAATAAAATCTAAAAAATTGTCAGGCATCATTCTCATTGTATCAAGACAATTTTCGTTATATAATTTATTCAATTCCATCAATTTTATTTTTGTCAAATTTACCGAAGTTTTACTTCAAAAATAATATATAATAATAAAAATACACGCATAGATTCATTCGATTTCACACCATATATACATAACCTATCTGATACAATTTGGAATTCAGATTCTGTTGAGAAACCTCCTCCTATAAAACCAACAGTAAGGTTTGTAGCACCAAAATTATAAAAGCATGGGCAATATTATTAAATTTTGTAAAGAAAAAAGATAGGGTCAATAATTCACTTTTTCTTTAGGTGTTTTTGAATTTCATTGTGAGATACTAATATATCTCCCATTTCAATTAATGTCTAAACAATAGCCTAAGAATAATTACAATAATAGCAAATAAAAACAATACAATAGAAATTCTATTGATACCATGCATTAATTTCAAGTCAATATTTTTAGGTGCATCTGTATTTCTTTTGCGAATATAGAGGTAGATAAGAATTTGATTCCAAATAGATTCTTTCATTTATATGATTTTTTTTAACTCTTCTTCATTTCGTCAAAATTCATTTGATATATTTCTAACTACATTTCAACTTTAATAGCTCTAAAAGTAAGCTAATAGACAGATTATATTCTGTAATATTTATTTTATTTATGCTTAATTTGTTCTCTTAGCAAACGTATTTAGTAACGAATAGTAAAAATAAATACAACAACTAATGTAATTACAAAGAACGAATTATCTTTCTGATATTCAAAATAATATTTAAAAAAACAAGGAACAAAATACATTCAACTTAGTCTGTATATTATTTTTAAACTAAAGAGGCAACAATTTCTTCAATTCCACCTTTATTTGCATAGTCCTCATTCATTTCATTTATATATGCCAATATTTCTTTTCTACCAAGAAACTTAATGGCACTCGTCATAAAGCTGCGGGGTATATATTCCCAGTCTTTCTTCATTTCCTCAATAAACATTTTTGCATTTTTTGCGGCTTCACGTTGGGTAGTTTTGTCTGCTTTCGTAAAAATTACATTAAAAGGTATTCCCCATTCCCCTAATTTTTTCAAAAACTGTAAGTCTATTTCTTGTGGTTGTAGGCGGCTGTCTATTAAAACAAAAACAGTAACCAAATTAGTTCTTGTTTTTATATAATTACTTATCATTTTCTCCCACGAGGCTCTTTGGGCAATAGAAACTTTCGCAAAACCATAGCCTGGAAGGTCAACAATATAAAACAAGTTATTAATAATAAAATGATTTATCATTTGGGTTTTACCCGGTGTACCCGATGTTTTTGCTAATTTGCTTTGTTTGGTAAGCATATTTATAAGCGAAGACTTACCTACATTGCTTCTGCCTATAAAAGCATATTCAGGTTTGTCTGGCTTAGGGCAGCCCTCTACATTAGGGCTGCTAATCAAATATTTTGCAGTAAGTATTTCCATTGGAATTAGATGCGTATTTTTGCATTTATGCAAGACCTACATAACAGTAATCCGGCAGCATCTGTTTTGCCCGACAACAGTGCAAATTTAAGTAAGAAAGAGCAAGTTGCAGACATGTTTAATAATATAGCCGGCAGTTACGATTTTTTAAATCATTTTTTGTCTTTAGGTATAGATAAGCAGTGGCGAAAAAAAGCAATAAAAGAGGTGGGCATGGTAAATCCTAAAACTATTTTAGATGTAGCTACCGGCACCGGCGATATGGCAATTACTGCAATGTGCTTAAAACCGCATACTATTACAGGCTTAGATATTGCCGATGAAATGCTTGCCGTAGGGCGTAAAAAAATTGCAGCACTCAACCTTACAGAAACAATAACACTGCTTACAGGCGACAGTGAAGCTATGCCCTTTGAAACCGGGAAGTATGATGCTGTTATGTGTGCTTATGGTGTAAGAAATTTTGAACATTTAGAAGCAGGTTTAAAAGAAATAAATAGGGTACTAAGACCCGGAGGAAAGGTAGTTATATTAGAATTCTCAAAACCGGTTAGCTTCCCGATAAAACAGTTTTACGGTTTTTATTTTAAATTTATTTTACCAACATTAGGTAAGTTAATTTCAAAACACGGGCGAGCTTATACCTACCTCCCGGAATCGGTAATGGCTTTTCCGCAGGGTAAAGACTTCTGCACTATTTTGGGCAATTGTGGCTTTAAGAACACAAAAGCACAACCACTTACATTTGGCATAACTACATTATATACAGGTATAAAATAAAACTATTCTATACAGCATCCATATATTGGGTTATAGTAAGATTTCAAATAGTAAAAAAGATTGTATTAACTACCTTATTATTGTATTTGCGGTTTTGTTTCCTTAACATTACTTCTATGATGATAGGCACGCATAATACCTAATTGAATGCTATAATGCATTGGGTTTATACTTAAAGTGGTACCACCTATATCTTTAAATCCATCAGAAAAATTGGTGCTTACGGGCATATACCTAATCCCTTCATTCAACAATAAGAACCAATCATTATTTAATTTAAAACTTTCTTTTAAGCCTAAGTTTAACTGTACTATCGGATTTCTGTTTATTTCAGCCGAAGTGTTACTGTAACTATGCGATTTGCCAACAATTGTAATTGCGGTAATAGAAGTGTTTTCGTATCTGTTACACATAAAGCCATAAGCAGGCATAAAATAGAAATGTATTTTTTGAGTAATACCTATACCTAAGTCAAAATACGGAGCGATACATGTATAAGCACTATAGTAATTTATATTTTTTGTGTAATCATAATCAACCCCTTGAAAGCTGGAAAAAGAATACTGTAATGCATATTGTTGCAAATAAATAGTTGCACCAATAGAAGTTCTTTTAGTAATTTTTTTTTGCAAATAAACACCCAATTCCTGTACTGTATTTGAAGTTAATGAGTATCCTGCATCACCTATTAAGCCCCTGCCCGGTAATGGTTGCATTACCGTTTTACCTATACCTGTTTCTATACCTACAAAAGTTTGTGCTTTCGCGATAAACAAGGAAAGACAACAAATTAAAACCAAAATATTTTTTTTCATTTTAGCAGCATTTTATACTGTTAAAGTACTGCAAAAACCATACCGAAAATTAGAATTATTAATTGCTTTTAATATCTATATTTCTAGTTTTTATTTCACCTTTTTTGCCAAGATAGATTCCCATTTTTGCACCGGTTAAATACCCGCAACCAAAAACGAATAAGAATGCAAAAATATACGGTGCAGCAGTACCCCATAAACTACTTATCAATAAACTTAAAATAAGACCAATACCACCTAATATTAAACCAACAATAGCAATTACAGCCCATATAGCCATTTTTTCAACCTCTTCATCATTCCCTCTGTTAGAGCTTATTTTAGTTTTTGTTCCATAAGGTTTACCCAAGTTTGGTTGTGCATTTCCAATCGTTTCATTTTGCATTAAAGCACCCAAAATTGTATTCTGTGCTGTTACAGTAGTACTGTTAGCATTATTTTTTGTAATAACGAACGCTGCTTTCGAGCTATTAGAAATCCCAGAAATTAAAAGAAAAAATGCAAGTACTTTTAAATAAAATTTATTCATTTTTTTCGTTTTTAGTGTATTAATAAAGCTCAAATCTAAACGAATAATTGAAAAATAAAAATGACGAAGATTTAAAATAAAAAATATTTAATATATTAATTTGTTTTGTAATTCATGTAATAAATAAATATTGCAAATAAATAACATTGGTATATTTTTCTTCTTAAATACTAATACAGGTTACTCACTAACTTATTTCTATAATATACCTTCTTTATGTCTATAAATTACATTTTCTTACATTTTTTCTAATTTCAATAAATATAATTAAATAATAATGAACTGTTTGCTTTCGATATTTTATAAATTATGCACTGTTATGGTTTTTTGGCAAAGTGAAATAATCCATGACGTTAATTTACTGCAATATATCACTATCATTTACGGTTAATTACGAGTTATTATATAAAATATAGCGTTATTCCAAATTGTAATATTTAGATAGATTCAGTTCAAATTATAAAATGCAATCTTAGTAGTTTAACATCTTTATATTGGTATTATGGTGTTAAATTATAATTTTGCACTACACAGGTTATGTATGCTTAGACAATCACATCAACAAAAATTATTACAGAAATTATCACCACAACAAATTCAGTTAATGAAGTTGTTGCAAATACCTACTGCCAACCTCGAAGAACGTATTAAAGAAGAATTAGAAGACAACCCGGCTTTAGAATTTGAAGTAGATACAAATAGTGAAATAGATAATTACGACATATCGGATAATGAAACTAAGGATAGTGATGATGATGGTATTGATGAAATTGAACTAAGTAATGATACTGCCGAGAAAATTGATTTGGACGATTTCTTGAAACAAGAAGACAATGATGGCGGTGGTTATGATTACGGTGATGACTATTTTGGCAATAATGACAATGACAAACATGTAACACCGGCAAGGGTAGAAACAAGTTTTCATGATTACTTGCTCGACCAACTCGGGATGCTGGAATTAGACGACAGAAGCCATAAAATAGCCGAGCAAATTATAGGTAGTTTAGACGATGAGGGCTATTTGCGAAGAGAAATAAACTCTATTGTAGATGACCTTGCTTTTGGGCAGAGCATAGACACAAGTCCGGAGGAAATAAGTGCTTTTATACATAAAATACAACTTTTTGACCCCCCGGGTATTTGTGTTTGGACGCTGCAAGAGTGCTTATTGTTACAATTAAAACGGATGCATGATTCTGTTCCGGTAAGAAATGCTATTGAAATACTTGATAAATATTTTAATGAGTTTATAAAAAAACACTATGATAAAATTCAGAAACATTTAAATATTAATGAAGAGGATTTTAAAAATGTAATAAATATAATTATAAAATTAAATCCTAAACCGGGTTCTTCTTTTGCAATTGATAATAAAGCTGAGAATTATATTATTCCCGATTTTTTTGTTCATAACAACAATGGAACACCCGAACTGTCATTAAATTCTAAAAATGCACCTGAATTACGCATTTCCGATGGGTATAGAGAAATGATGCGTGCTTACGACAAAAGTGAAAAAAAGAACAAAAGGCAAAAAGAAGCTGTGTTATTTATAAAACAAAAATTAGACTCGGCAAAGTGGTTTATTGATGCTATAAAACAAAGACAACATACTTTATTGCATACCATGCAGGCAATACTTGATTTCCAAAAAGAGTTTTTTATTAGTGGCGATGAAACGAATCTAAAACCCATGATATTGAAAGATATTGCAACGCTTACGAGTTTAGATATTTCTACTGTTTCGCGGGTAGCTAATAGTAAATTTGTGCAAACAGAATTTGGAACTTATAAATTAAAATATTTCTTTTCAGAATCGTTGCATACAGACAGTGGTGAAGAGGTATCTACGAGAGAAGTGAAAATGATACTTAATGAAATTATTGTTGCAGAAAATAAACGTAAGCCATTGTCCGACGAAGAGCTTACTATTATGTTGCAAGAAAAAGGATACAACATTGCAAGGCGTACAGTAGCAAAATACAGAGAACAACTTAATGTGCCGGTAGCTAGGCTAAGAAAGGAGCTATAGTTACTAATAATCAACTTATTAGTAAGTGTAAAAAAATATATGTGTAAAGTTTTGCGTATTTTATTTATTAATTCTTTTCTGTTTCTAAGTTGTAAAAACGCGTGCAGTGAATGCAAAAAATAAAAATTGATTAAAAACCTTACGATATATATGAAAAAGAGAAAAAAATTATAGATATTAGCCGAAAATTTAAGGGAAAATTATTTTCCATTTAAGTCTATGAAAAATAACATAACAAAAATAGTTGCTTTTATGTTGCTGCTTGCTATAGGCATGAGTAGCTGTGGACCGGATTATTTTCTAAAAAGACATAAGTTTTACAGATATAAAAAGCATTGGCATCGTCGTTGGGCACGTCCCGGAGGGCATAGAGGTGCCGGTTATTTTTAATTTATCAATTTGCTTTCCGGCAAAATGAAATTACTATTGCATCAAAACTACTTTTTTATATAAGTGGGTAGTTGCGACCATATAAATTATTATACAAAAAAGTGTGCATTTGTTGCACACTTTTTTGGCTTTACGAATAGTAATAAATTATTAGAAATAGATATTGAAGTGGTTTTAAAATGACTTATTCCTAAATCATCTGTCTAAAAACATTTCTGCGGGAATCCCAATATTTACAAAAAACAATAAATAGTGCTTATTATTGTAACTATTTTTGTCTTAAATCTTATCGTTATCTATTTGTATTGGGCAGCCAATATCCATAAATGCATCTAAAACAAAGAACTCTCCCAAAATTTGGAAGAGTTCTTTATAAATTATAAGTAAAAAAAGTATATTTTAATGTTTTTTAGAATCGCTCTTAGGTGCGTTCCCGGCTTTTTTGGCGTCATCTAATTGTTTTAAGAAGGCATCATTAGGGTCTATATTGCGTAATTTTTCTTTATAAGTAGTTTCTAAGTCTGTGTTTTTACTGTTGTAGTAGTAAGCTAAATAATATTTAAACACAAATTTCAAATCGTTCTTTTTGCCTTGTGTATTACCAAATTTTTCTAACCATCTATCAAAATAAGGTATAGCAGAGCCATCGGTAGCACTGGAATCTATAGCAGCGGCTGTTTTACCTTCCCACAATGGAGCTGCCGGTTGGTCAGGGTATTTTTTCTCAAACTCCTGAAACATGGTTAGTGCAGTAGCATAGTTTTCGCATTTATAATACATAAAACCTCTATAATAGTAATCTAATGGTTGCGTATTCGGATTTGCTTTTACTAAATTATTATACCATTCTGCTGCTTTACAATAATTCTTTTTTGCATTAAACGCCTCAGCCATTTGTCTATAGGTTTCTGTTTTATCTGCCGCTGTATCAGCATTTAAACCAATACCATAATAGTAACTTGCAGAATCCATTTCATTCATTCTAATCCATAGTCTGCCAAACTCAATATATGCTTTTGGAGTAATGTCTTTTTTATTCTGACTTTGGAAGTAGATTCTTAGGTTCTTAACAGCATCTGTAGAGTCGCCTGTAGGATTAGCTGCTTCCGAAAAACCTAATATTCCGGTTAATTCAAGCTTTAAACTACCTATAGATTTAGGATTACCCAATAATAATTGCGCACCCTTTGCTGCATCATCATAATTTCTTGATTGATACAAAAGTTCTACATACTGCACCGAGTCTTGATAGGATTTATCTGACAATTGCAAATAACGTTTAATATTATTAAGTGCTAATTTATATTGACCACCACGCTGGCAAGCATCTGCCAAAGATTTATAGGGTAATGGGTTGGTACTGTCGGCTTCTTTTGCTTTTGTAAAATTTTGCATTGCCAAATCATATCGTGTACCTAACCAAGTATCGCCAATACGAGAAAAAGCTAAAGATTTATTAGGGAAGTTATCTCTTACATTTTCGTAATTATCCATAGCAGCACCACCGCCACCGGGAATTTTGTTGAGTGCGTCTCCTAAAGAAATAAACAATTGTTCGTCTTTAGCACCTTTTTTAAAGGCAGCAGAATCCCATTTCACAGCCTGAAATAAATCACCACCATCGGTATAAATAATAGCATCAGCCGCTAATCTAAGTTGTTCATACTCTTTCTTTTTAGCTTTTGCTGCCAATTCGTTAGCTATCTGCATACCCTTGGCTACCTCTTTTTTCTTAAAAGCTACACGAGCATTACCTGAAAAGTTAGCCATATCTTCCGGAAATTTTTGAAAAGTGGCACTTGCTTTATCTAATTCATTGTTTTCGAGGTAGCATAGCCCCAAAAAATAATTCGCTTTAGGGTCTGTTGCTGCTAATGGTTCTAATATTTTTACTGCACTCTGGTATTTTTTAAAATTATACATTTTAATACCATCTTGTAAGTTTTGTGCCTGTGTACCTAATGCTGCTAACAAGGCAACAAGTATTATTAGTTTTTTCATGCTAAAAATCTATTGTGTTTTCTTTATTGATTAATATTTATTTTTTTATTAAAGCTTCTCTAATTACTATATTCATTCTTAAAGGAAAAAGATGCGAATGGGCAAAAATAAGCTGCCCTTGCTCTCTACCCAAAAAATTTGCAAAACCGGTAGCAAGCCCAGCATATCCCTCTCTGCTTATGTAATATAATTTACGAGAAAGCGGATACGATTTTAATGCAATATAGGCTTGATAGGGTTGATAAAACTCATTCAAAGTATCATTTTTTATTGCTGCTACTTTAATTCTATTAATAAATGCACCTGTTTTTGTACTGTCTTTATTGTCGCAAATATAACTGAGACCCACAAAGCCTATTGCATCTACATTTTTTTCTACATAATCTATAACATCATTATTTCCTTTTGCTGCAAATACATTTGCACCTAATTTTTCGCCTCTCAAAATTGAATCCGTAACATATCTAACCGTTCCGGAAGATTGATTATCAAAAACTACTTTATATTTCTTTTTATATACTCCGGTTAAAATGCCTTTTAGTGCATCCATATCCAGCAAACTGTCTTCGCTTTTATTGTTAAATATTACCGCAATGGCATCGCCGGCTAATTCTAATGTAGCTATATATAAATTACTTTTAGTGCATGCATCGTTTTCTTCTTTTGATAACGGGCGAGAAACGAGTATTAAACTTGATTTGCTATCAAAAAAGTCTTTAATGCATTCATTTTCCGGTTTGTAATGTATTTTTATTTTTGCATCGGGGTAGCAACTGTCAAATACCCTTAATTCTTCGTCAATTATGGGTTTGTAGCTTTCATCTACCGAAATATCTATTGCTCCGGTACTTAATGTGTCGGGGTGAGTTGGTTTATTTTCACAAGAAGTGAAAAAGAGACTTACTAAAATACAAACAAGAAAAATCTTTAGCCAATGCATAAACCGCAATTATACTACTAATTAAAAAAAGGATATGGTAAATACCTACGATGTAACAATTATTTAACTTATATGTTTAGAATAATTGAATACAAAATTAGAATTTTCTTTTTTGCGGAATAATTTTCATTACTCCGCGATACAATCTAAATAAACCATAAGCAATCATCATGCCACCTAATACATAGGCATAGCCGTTTGGCAAATCATATACATTTTTATATTTTGCCCAACATAAAAGGGTGCCTACAATCATATAAATACCACCCATACCCATATCAAGTGTGGTTCTAAAGTTTTTATATGATTTATTTTCTTCAAATAATCCATCATTGTCATCAAATATTCTATCTGTACTCATTTTATTTATTTGGCAGGCAAAAATAATATTTTTGTATTACTATAAAATTAAAAAACACTTTATTTTAATGTATTTTTAATATCGAGACGAATGTAAAATAGAAAGAAGCCTAAATAATTTTTTTCCATAAATGTTTTGAAATTATTTTTAAGAATAATTGTTTTAGTAAAATAATGATAAAATATATCAAAATATAAATATAAAAAATTATCATTCTAATGATTACTTTTACCTTTTAGATAAATAAAAATAAGTTCAGAATACAAAATAGCGGTATTGTTTTAAAATGTTGGTAAAAATATTTGGTAGTGCGGTTTATGGAGTGGAAGCAATAACCATAACAATGGAGGTTGATTTGGCACAAGGCTCAACAGGCTATTTTATTGTTGGTCTGCCCGATAATGCTGTTAAAGAAAGTATAGAGAGGGTTTTGTCTGCAATAAAAAATACAGGTTTTGAGCGTCCGCGAACAAAAGTGGTTGTAAACATGGCACCGGCTGATATTAAAAAAGCGGGTTCCGCATACGATTTACCCATAGCAATAGGTATGCTTGCTGCTACACAACAAATTCCGGTTGAAGAACTAAGCCAATACATAATTATGGGCGAATTATCTTTAGACGGTTCTGTACAGGCAATAAAAGGGGCTTTACCAATAGCAATACAGGCAAGAGCAGAAAAATATACAGGTTTAATATTACCAAAAGCGAATGCAAGAGAAGCAGGAATGGTAAATAATTTAGATGTGTATGGTGTAGATAATATTACGGAAGTAATCGGTTTTTTTAATAAGTCTATTACATTAAAGAAAACAGTTGTAAATACAAGAGAAGAGTTTTTTGATGCACAAAATGTTTTTGATGTAGATTTTAATGATGTAAAAGGGCAAGAAAATGTAAAAAGAGCCTTGGAAATAGCTGCTGCCGGTGGACATAACGCTATTTTAATAGGACCACCCGGAGCAGGAAAAACAATGCTGGCAAAACGACTACCCACAATACTGCCACCTTTATCGCTGCACGAAGCATTAGAAACAACAAAAATACATTCTGTTGCCGGTAAGTTACCTGTAAATACATCTTTAATAGCTCAGCGACCATTCAGGTCGCCACACCACACTATAAGCGATGCCGCATTGGTGGGCGGCGGTGGCATACCCCAACCCGGCGAAATATCTTTAGCTCATAATGGAGTTTTGTTTTTAGACGAATTACCGGAGTTTAAACGGTCGGCATTAGAGGTAATGCGACAGCCAATGGAAGAGCGGAAGGTATCCATTTCGAGAGCTAAAGTAAGTTTAGAATTTCCGGCAAGTTTTATGTTGATAGCCTCTATGAACCCCTGCCCATGCGGTTATTTTAATCATCCGGATAAAGAATGTACCTGTGCCCCGGTAATGGTGCAGCGCTATTTAAACAAAATAAGCGGTCCATTATTAGATAGAATTGACTTACATGTAGAAGTAACACCGGTAGCATTTACCGAACTGTCATCTACAAAAGTATCAGAATCGAGCAACAGCATAAGAGAACGAGTACTTGCCGCAAGAGATATACAATCTAAACGGTTTGAAAACAATGTGGGTATCTATTGCAATGCACAAATGGGCAGTAAGTTGCTTAAAGAAATATGTGTTATTAATCAAGTAGGACAAAACCTATTAAAAACGGCAATGGACAGATTAAATTTATCTGCCCGAGCTTACGACCGTATTTTAAAAGTATCGCGTACCATAGCCGATTTATCGGCAACCGAAGAAATAAGACCCGAACATTTAGCAGAAGCAATTCAGTATAGGAGTTTGGATAGAGAGGGTTGGGCGGGGTGAGGAAATTTGTAGATTGGAGAGTTTGAAATGTGCCAATAGTAAAAATAAAAATAGTAATTTTATTATTTTATGAAAAATATTGATCAAATATTAAATGAATTAGAAGATTCAATTGTTAATAATCAATATAAACATATTGAAAGTGAAAATATTGAATTAAAGGACAATAGTCATACTGGTGGGCTATGGGATACATTTATGGAAACAGTATGTGCTTTTTTAAATACCAATAATGGTATTATCATTATTGGTATTCGTGAAGATGAAAAAAATAAAAAGTATGAACTTACCGGGTTTAATTTTAATAATGAAACACATTTAAAAGATATACTAAAGGAAATTACTGATGCAAATAATAATAAAATTGAAGTAAGCAGTTATTTGAAATTAGAACAAAAAGAATTACTTAATAAACATCTAATGGTTTTGTATGTAGATTCTTTGCCAGCAGACGAAAGGTATGTTTATTATAAAAGGAATGCCTATGAAAGGATAATGAGTGGAGATTGTAAAATACATCCGTTAAAAATAGAAACACAAAATGAATATAAAGAAGAAATAAGAGATGCAAGAGAATTAAGACCGGTAGCAAATGCAGTTTTAGATGACATGGATATAGATAAGCTTAATAACTATATCCAACTTTTAAACTCAGAAGTAAAAATGCAGAACTTGCTACCTTCAATAAATGATGCAATTCCTTTTTTATCAAAGAATGGCATGTTATTAGAAAAAACGCCTACCATATTAGGAATGTTAGTTTGTGGCAAAACACCAGTAGATTTTTTACATTGGCGTAGTCAAGTTGATGCCTATGTAGATATGCCTAAAGAAATGCCAATTGATAAGAAGGTGATAAATGATAATATTCTGCCTTTATTGGAAAAAAGCCAAGCTTTTGTTTTTATGAATATTAAAACAGGAATTTCCTTGAAAAAAGGTGGTACCAAAACCTTTGAATATCCGGAAACATTAATTCGTGAATGTATCAACAATGCTCTTGCACATCGTGATTATTCTATTAACCAGTTTGTAAATATTAATATAGTACCTGGAAAACATATAGAAATAAAAAATCCTGGTAAGTTTAAAAGTCAATTACTAATAATTAATGATAAAACAGATATTCCTATAAGACGGATTGTTCCACTTGCTAAGGCAAATAACCCCAAACTAGCAAAAGTTCTAAGTGTTTATAATAAATGGGAAGGAAAAGGAAGAGGTATGAAAAATTTAGTAAGTGACGCTTTAGATGGTTTTATTGATCTGCCTTACTATGTGTTTCATTCTAAAGATGAATTATCTCTATGTATTCCAAAAGGAAAATTAGTAGACGATAGAATGAAATTATTATTTAAATCTTATTCAAAATATATTAAAGAGAAGCTCAATGGAGATGATTTATCTGAGGAACAACAAAGTGTATTTGCTTTTTTCTATAAGTCTGAAATGCAAAATCGAAATAATAGATTTACTCTTTTATTAACTCAAGACAATAATCATTTACAGGCTATTAATTTCCTTGAGGCACATGGAATTATAACAAAGCACATTTGTAGCGATCATATAAATATCGTATATATATTAGATAGAATATTTTTTAGGGATGACTTTTTTGCTGAACTTAGAATGATTTTTGGCACTACTTTTGACAATCTTCACACAGATTTTAAACATGTTTTAAATGCAATATACCATTTTAAGAAATACTCTTTAGATAATGCTATAAGTGCTAATTTAATTGGAAATTATTTGTTTAGCAAACAAAATAATGAAGTTTTTATTCTTGGAGTTTACGAATCTTTTAAAAGAAAAATTAGGTATCAATTTAATAAATTAGAATCAGCAGGTTTAATTAAGTCGGTTAAGGGTAAAAGTAAAACCGGTGCTGATAAGAATACAGATTACGAACTAAATATAATGTATAATTCAACACTTTTTGATTAATTTTATATATTGATTTACATCCATTCTATTTGCTGTTATAAGTTAAAAACATTTAGCAGAGGCAATAAATATATAAGGTTCGGCTGAGTGGGTTTATTGTGCCTTTCCGGATTTTCCTGCGGAAAATCCGGTAGAACGCAGGAACGGGTGTTGATATAATAGAATGTTACGATTAAATAATCGTTCATACATTTTTATGAACAAAGAGATATAATTTATATTTAAACATATTTTAGTTACAGTTTTTTCTCTCTTTATCGAAATAATTAATTAAGACAGACATAAAGTCATTTAATGTTTTGTATTTATTCCTGTTTTGATAATAATTTTCTATAAGTGGAACCAGTCCTTTTAAATATATCCATTTTCTATTTTCAAAGTACTCTTTATAAACTCTATCAGATTCATCTGTTCCAAAAATAATTTTGGTGAGCATTATTTCATTCGCCCTTACCAAATGCTCATATAAGCAGCATTGCCAATCTCCATAACCTTGTTCTACTTGAGATTCTATAATAGTTTGCAATAAGCAACTGTCTGAAGATAGTTGAATGTAATATTTATCAATTAATGGGTTACAGAATGAGTGGCTAAATTCGTGGAGTACATAATTCTGTAGCAAAGTTTTACTGTCAAACTCAGGGATTTTTTTGCTATTAAATTTTGGACCAATAATTGCAAAAAGGTCGTTGCCTTTAGTAGATTTGGTAAGTATGCCAAAACCTCCATCATGGAGTAATGGTGTTAGCACAATATTGTAGGAATGATTTGCTGTACCATAATAATCTTCAAGCGTCTTAATAATGTTTTTATCTCCTATAGATAACCTTACACACGAGATTAAACTGTCGTATAAAGGTTTGTGTTTTACATAAAAGGTATGAAAATGAGACTTTAAATAAAATTCTTTTAATGCAACTGCCAGTTTATTCAGTGTGTCTTTGTTGTTCGTATAGTTTAAAGCTTCGCTTTCAACTGCAGTGAATTGACTTGATTGAACAAAGTTGGGAAATGAGTAATGATAGATGAAGGTTGGGGCTACATGAAAAGCAAAGAATTCATCTTTAATAATGGAAATTATTTTTACAGCATCATAATCTTTGTATGGAGCAAAATATGCGATAACCTCCTTTTTGTAATCAATGTCTGAAGTTGTTAGCAAAGTATAATTTGCCAACAATTGAACAGTTGTTAGTAATTCCATTCTTTCATCTACAATAATATTTAATTTTTTTGTCTGGGCGTTTATTGTAGATACATAAATAATTGAAAGGAACAAGAATTTTTTCATGAATTATTTTTTTAAGCAATTGATACCAAAAATTTACTCCATATTTAGTGGCTATTTTCTAATATTCTCTCAACATTTTGTATCCACAACAAATCATCCTTAACATTAAAATACACATCCGGCTGAATTCCTTTTCGTTCGTAATTTGCATTCATGTCTGATTTATTAGTAGGCACATAAAGTTGATATGGCAAACATTGCAAAGGAAAATTACGTAAAGCGCCATAATTGAAAATTCCGTAAGAATTCTCACCAAACAAAGTCGTTTTTTTGCTCTGTTTGCAGTAATATAAAAATTCTTCAGCAGCACTTCCCGTGAATTTATTTTGAAGCACTGCAATTTTCATAGGTTTTTTACAAGGGTTTTTTGAAATAAATGAGTATCTTTCTTTTTGCAAAAAATGCCCAATGTTTTTCTTCATTTTTGCAATAACACTATCAGCTTCGTCTTTGTCCTCTTTGTTATCAGCTATACTATCACGATAATTTTCATTAAATTTTATTAGGTCATACGATGCGAGTTCTAATGGATTAACTTTTTCGATTGGATTGGTATAAATAATATTCAACAATGTGTCAAAACAATCACTATTACCCCCTGGGTTATAACGTAAATCAATAATTAAATTATCTGTAGAATTAATTAGAGACAAATTACTTCCAATCAAACTATCTAAAACCGGTTTGTTTTTATCTTCAAATGAAGGTATACCGAGATAGATAGTTTTATCAGACAGACTCTGTAGACAAAATTTGTTATTTTTATAATAATTTAGCGGGATGGGTATTTGTGAGCTGTCGTGAACCCTGAAAAGTGTATATAATTTTCCTATCTTCAACGTGTCTTTATGCCTTGTTGTTTCATAAACCCTGGGGAGTCTTTCACCGTTCCATACAAGACAATTCAACATTCCGTAAGGTGATTTTTTAAATTCAAATTTCACCTGCCCTGCAACCCAATATGGAAGCAGATTTTTTATGATTATTCCTTCAAAATCTTTAAAAGGAGTAGGGGAAGGAATGATACCTATTAAAAAACGACCGTCATCAGAACGCCATGTTCCTTCCAATGTATTTCCACTCTTCTTATATAGCTTTGGTAGGTAAATACTTACCTTCCTTTCATTTGCAAATGCCTTTAAAATTGCTTCTGTATCATTCGGGTTTTTTACAGATTCGGCATTTGCCTTGTAGCCTATCTGCAAGTGTTCATCTTTAAAGAAAAAAAAATATCGTGCTATTGTTGCGATACAATCTTTATTTGTTTTGGCAAAAGAAGCTTCCCTTATACGTTCATTTTTATATGCCAAATATTTTCTTCTGTTCGCATTATTTACTTGGTCGAAATAGGAAGGCGAATTGTATTCTGTCTGGCTTATAACAAAATGCAATTCCTTGTTGCAATCACAATTCTGTGAGAAAGAATTGTTTGACAATAGTATAAACAACATAATAAATTCTATGCTAAAGAATATTCTATTCATTTATATAAATTATTATTTTTCTTTCGTATAGTCTTTTGGGTTTTTAATAATTAGTTAGATTTCTGTTGTTGACTTTTCTGTCAATTTTTTACATGCCAAAAGTATTTGTTTTTCTTTTAAAATTACATGTTCTACATAAAAATGATTCGTGGAGAATTGTATTTTTTCATGGTAAATGATTTTTATGTATAAAACTAAAATGTGAGGCGTTTTTGTACTTGTGGTACTCAATTGTGTTGTTTTATTAGTACAATTATTGCGGCTGGTACTCATCCGGTTGCTATATTTTTCAATATAGGTTCGTTTTCTTCTGCATTTCAGCATGGAGAATCCGGAAGTGGTAATAAACTCGTCTATAAAGGCATTTACTTGACACAGTTAAACGATTTTGATTGACTTTTAGAATTTCACCAACCAAAATGCGTAATCCATTAGTTCAAGATGTTCTGTAGGGCATCTTAAACTCCAAATAATAACTCAGATGGTTTTCAACTTGGCAAAAAAAAATAAAAGATACTTTCAAGCTATTGCTAAGTTTTTATACAACTCGGTAGGGTGCATGTATTGACAGAATTGAACAATAAGGGGGAAATAGGTGAATTGAATTTATATTATTGGGTAGATTGATCAAAACAAGAATCTTATTTCAAAGAAATTTCCGTAAGTTCGTATTGGCTGTCCTGCTTAAAATAGACAGACGTAAATGAGTACAATAGAACATAAGAAAGATACCCACACCCAATCATTTGCGTCTGCAAGTGTGTGGGAGACGTGGCTTGCTGCCAATCATGCACAGTCGGATGGTATTTGGCTGCGCATTTTCAACAAAGAGTCAGGTGAAAAAACCGTTACTTATGCAGAAGCTCTCGACGAAGCACTCTGTTATGGTTGGATTGACGGACAAAAGAAGCAATTTGACAGTGATTCCTGGATTCAGAAATTCACGCCACGCCGTGCACGAAGTATATGGTCGAAACGAAACATAGAACATATTGAAAGGCTTACAAATGAAAAGAGAATGAAAGCCTCCGGAATGAAGGCTTTTGAAGAGGCAAAGAATGACGGGCGATTAGCAGCAGCCTATGATTCACCTTCCAATTCGACAACCCCTGACGATTTTCTAGAACTACTTGAAAAAAACAAAAAGGCAAAAGCTTTTTTCGACTCACTGAACAAAGCCAATAAATATGCAATCACATGGCGGCTTCAGACCGCCAAAAAACCTGCTACCCGCGAAAAGCGAATGAACATTATCATGGAAATGCTAACAAATGGCGAGAAATTTCATTAGGTAAAAGAAATACAAGGTTGCACCGGATTCCTTGGACGCAGATATATTCTATATGCCTACCTCAGTACTTGCTTTTTTTAACTTATTTTTTAGTAAAATAATTTTACTAAAAATAAATTAAAAAGAAGCCCCGCAACAATTGCAGGGCTTCTTTTTAATATTAATAATAAGATATTTTTTACATAGTTACATTTACGGTAATAGTTGTTTGCACAGAACCACAACATATTTTAATAGTTGCCGTACCCGGACCGGAAGCTGTAATTAAACCGGAAGCATCTACGCTACAAACCGACATACTATTGCTACAATAATTTAAAGTGCCACTTGCACCTACTGTGCTTGCTAAAATTTGCGAAGTGATGGTACCTGATGTAAGACTGATATTGATTGTTATAGGTGATGTAACGGTAATACCTGTTACTCCGGCAGTGCCAGCACCACAATTACAATCGCTAACGGTAATCATAGACACACCCGGTTGTGTAGTTGGCGAGGTTGGTGTAGCCATAACAATAGAACCTAATCCTATTGTTGCCGACGATTTCATTTTTACCATACCGCTACCACTAACTGTAGCAATGTCAAAAACAGGCACACCATAAGTAGGTATAGTCCAAGTTAAAGATGGGTTAGCAATTGGGGTAGTATTTAATGTTTTAGTACTATGATTTACAGTATAAGTAGTTGCTGTAAATTGTTGCGAATCGCCTGCTGCAATACTTGCCCAAATAGGGTTTAACATAATAACAGTATCCGGTAATACATCCACTTCAGCTTGCCCTGTTATGCCACTTGCAGTTGCTGTAATTATTGCTTTACCTAAACTTACTCCAGTTACTTTACCGCTTTGATCTACGGTTGCAATATCCGTATTTTGAGATGCCCAAGTAAATGAACTGCTAGTAACCTGATTTCCATTCATATCATAAGCTTTAGCAGCTAATGTTGTGTTATCACCACGAAACATTTCATAAGCATTAGGGCTTATAGATACTCTTGTTACAGGTAATGTAACACTGATAGTACCGGTAACCATAACAGGTACTATAACAGATGGGCTACCACTAAGACCGTTTGCTGTAACAGTGATTGCACAAGTGCCTGCTTTATTAAAAGTAATAACACCACTTGCATCAACAGACGCAATGGTAGCATCGCTTGAAGAATAAGTATAAGTTGTTGTGCCTATACCTAAATATACCGGAGTAAGTGGTATTGTACCTGCACCTGTGGTCCAGATTACTGCCGAAGGCACAACTGCAAATAAACCAGGTGTATAAACACCGATTGGTAAGGATGCAGTAAGTGTTGAGCCATTTACAGTGGCGCTAGCAGTTATAGTACCATAACCCACAGCACTACCCGTAAAAGTACTACCACTGAAAGAACCGATAGAGGTACCACCATTACCGCTTACAGACCAAGATACATTACTTGGAACTGTAGTGTTACCGTTTTTGTCTACCAAGACAGCTGTAAACTGCATAGGTACATTAGGAGCAATACTTTGTGCCCCTGTTTGTATTACCAATGCCTGCGAACCGGAACCACTAGTATTATTTGATTTTTTGGAACAACTTATCCATGTTCCTGTAGTTACTATCGTAAGTAACAAAATGCTAAGAAATGTGAGTGTTTTTTTCATTTTTAATCTTATTTTATTGTTTTAATTTTCATTTTTATTCTTTACAAATTTAATGCCGATTTTTAATTTTATAATATAAAATCATATCTTAAACAAATATTTAACAAAAATTACATAAGCTATTTTTGTAAAATATTATTTGTAACGATAATAAGTAATCACTTTCGGATTTTATTAAAGGTAATATTAAATAATGTATAGTGTTAATGCAATTTCGTGATTTATTTATTCTATATTAATTGTATTTGTTTCATTCAAATAATTATATTTATTTTTAAAGGCTAATATTGGTTTTTCAATAAATTTATATGAAAGTGCTGCAATAGAAATCATAATTGCAACCTCTAACCAATAATCAAAATGATGGTCGTGTACAACATGGTTTATTGTTGGATAAGGAAGTGTGATTTGGTATATGAATTTATTTATTGGATTACAATACCCATTTATATAAACATAATGATATAAATATATACCATAACTTATTTTACCAATATAATTTAAAAACCTATTTTTAAGTAGAAATCTATCCACCCATTTAGACCTATTATTAACCACAAGCATTATTAACCATACAGAAATGATACTATTTATTGTTTTTATTAAAAAAGAGAAATGAGGTATTGCAGGATAATTTATAATATGATTATTTGTTAATTTACTATAAAAATAAAAAGTTAGTGCAATAAAAGCAAGTTGTTTAATTGTTTTTATAAATTTATCGTTTCGGTTCTTTTCTAATTTTGCCCAAGAATAAAAAGCTCCTATGGCAAATGCATCAATACAATTGTAAACCATAATAGTACCAATACGAGCTTGTACTTCTATAGCAAAATACGTACTTATAATACCAATTAAAATAGCTGTAAAAACAACATATTTAAAATATTTATTCTTAATATACAGTATCAACCATGGCCATATTAAATAAAATTGTTCCTCCACTGCAAGTGTCCAAGTATGCGAAAAGGAATTCCATACGTTACTATGCCAGCAAAGAAAATTTGTTGTATAAGTAAGATAAAACCAAATGTTATTTTTAAAGTCGGGATAATTATCTATCAATAACAATATTATTAATAGATAATAGATTGGAAAAATACGCAATGCTCTTCTTATGTAGAAATTTTTAATTATATAAAAACGATGTGTATTATATTTACTGTTTTTTGCATTAAATAATATACTAGTAATTAAAAAGCCGCTTAATACAAAAAATAGATGTACGCCAAAACCACCGTCAGGTATTAATACGTTTTTTATAAATATACCCGAGGGCGAAGTGTCATCAAACCATACGCCGAAATGTTCTATTATAACAAAAATAACTGCAAATGCCCTAAGTGTATCCAAACCTGTAATTTTCTTCATAAGCAGTTTTTAATAAAAGTATATTATTATCACCGAATCTTTCAATTATGTTTATTATCGCTTTTCATTCATATTTCAATTTGGTATTCTATTAATTTATGCTTCGTCGCTTCCATATTGTTTAATATAAGATTACCATAGATATTTAGTTTATTATGTAATATATATATATAAATTGCAATTGTGCCGTGCTGTGCAATGAATAAGTTTGTGAGTGAGCTGAACATTTTGTGAGTTTTGTGAAAGATATGACAAATTGGGAAAAGATTTATCATATAAGTGGTTTGTGTGTGGAATAGGTGCTATGATGCTGGTGCGACGAGATAGTTGGGTTGCAATTGCCGGCTTGCTCGAAGAATAATTTATGCGTGCCGCCAGTTTGTTGTAATGGTCTTAACTCTATTATCTGAAATATTGGGTGCGGGTTTTGTAAGACCTTGTGTTGAGGAAACATGAAATACAACAGATGACCATATTGTTATATTACATTGATTGCCCAATAAACAATGAATATATATTTAACAAGAAAATAGAGGCAAGAGGAATTTCATTGCATAGAACTAAAATAAATAGCAACATTCTATTTTTTTTGAACAATCTTTAACCTATGATGTATCTTTGCACTCCCAAAAAATAAATAGTATTTTTTATACCAAAAAAAGAAAAATATGCAGTTACCGGGTCAAACAAATTTTTACCAAGGAAAGGTACGCGATGTTTATACCATTGCCGAAAAATATTTAGTGATGATTGTTAGCGATAGAGTATCGGCTTTCGATGTAGTGTTGCCACGCACGATACCTTATAAAGGACAGGTATTAAACCAGATAGCTGGCCAGTTTCTGGAAGCAACAAGAGACATAGTGCCTAATTGGTTAATTTCTATGCCGCTTACAAATGCAAGTATTGGGTATAAATGTGCTACATTTCCGATAGAAATGGTGGTGCGTGGCAATTTAACCGGTCATGCATGGCGTACATATAAAAGTGGTAAGCGTAAATTATGTGGCATAGATATGCCAGATGGTATGAAAGAAAATGATTTTTTTGCTAAACCAATTATTACGCCAACAACAAAAGCGCAAATAGGGCACGATGAAGATATATCTAAAGAAGAAATTATAAGTTCGGGCTTAGTAAATAAAGATGATTATTTACAATTAGAAAAATATGCTCTTGCACTTTTTGAACATGGTAAAAAAGTTGCCAAAGACAGGGGTTTAATACTTGTAGATACAAAATATGAATTTGGCAAAATTGGTGATACAATTTATCTAATTGATGAAATACATACTCCGGATTCTTCAAGGTATTTTTATTTAGATGAATACGAAGAGCGTAAGAAAGAAGGCTTACCACAAAAACAATTGTCAAAAGAATTTCTAAGAGAGTGGTTAATTGAAAACGATTTTCAAGGAAGACCAGGTGAACAAATACCTACTATGACAGATGAAATTGTTGGGCAAATTTCAGAAAGGTACATTGAGCTTTATGAAGTAGTTACAGGTAAAACTTTTATAAAACAAGATATTAATCCTGAAGAAGAAATGAAGAAACTGGAAGATGCAATAAAACAGTTGAAATAAAAAAATATTTTAAATATTTTTATAAAATATTATATATCATGTTTGTAAGAATGGCAGTTTAGAAAATAACACTGACATTTCCCTAATTTTTTACTTTTAGCTTATCACATCTAATTCTTGTATTTTTCTATAAATATTAACTTTTGTAATTAGATTCTGTTAAAAGGTATAAGGTTTTAGGGCTTTAACAATGTTTATGTATAAATAGGTACAATACTTGCGTTTAAAGTCTATTATCTAACATTTAAACAAAAACATTTAGAACTTATGAGCAATTCATCCCGTACTGCATTTTTCGCACTTTTTGTTGCAGGTATTATTTTTATGGCAATTCATTTTCTACATCATTTTATTAAAGATGTAACAATTGTATCCGGCATTCTAACTATAATAGGGCTTGTTACCATATTTATATATGGCGAAAACAATACAGATGAATTAAGTAGTAATTTGTAAATTATTCAAAAAATAATTAAGTGTATATTTTACAAGAAAAATATAGGATTGGTATTGTCTAAAATTTCAATACCAATCCTAATCCTGCCCCTTTTGTATTTACTACCGGGCTTACATGCAACGAAATATCCCTTGAAATATCAAAATTTTTAAGGTGGGCAGATGTAATAGCGTCCATAACCTGCAAGCCGTAACCTATTACAGTATATAAAACTGATAAATCTAAATATTTATTATAGTCGCTTTGTAATTGTTGCAACTGGCTTGAAGAATATATATTAGTAAAGTTGTCTTTATAATTAGGGTTTGCTATGCGGCTGATATACGCATGGCGATATGTTTGATAGTTAGTTAAGTTATCATTTATATAATATGCAGCTATACCCAAGCCAAGATAAATAACAGGAACCTTCCAAACTTGATGATTATATATTTGTCCTAAGCCGGGTAATATGGCAGAATATAAACCCGATTTTTTCGGTATAGGCTGATAAGGTTGCAATTTTACTATTTTCGAACTATCGTTATCACTTGTTGAGTCAATTGTTTCTTGTGCATTACAAAATACCAGCCCCAAACACATAAAACAAAAAAGCCAAACAAAAAATGTCTTCAAATTTTATTTATTTATTATTTTTAGATTACAAAGTTAAAACTAAAGTTTTAGATAAAGAGAACAAAGAATTTTTTCGATTTTGTATTAGTGAAGATACATGTATTTAAATTTTTTATGCTTTTTTTACCAATTTAAGGTGCAATTGTAAATTCAATTTATGGTAGTTCATTTAGTTGGCAATTTATATTCATCTAATTTGTTGAACATATCAGTCATATTAATTGAAAAATCGGGCAAAACAGATGATGTAAAAATATCTCCGGAAACCATTAAACGTGAAGATTTATATTTATTATTGTACAATGTATAGGCTAAAAAAGTTTTAATGTCCGGTGAAACCACCCAATATTCTTTTACACCTACTTCTTCGTAAATTTCATATTTGTTTTTTAATTCCAATACATTGTTACTTGGCGATAATATTTCTATAACAATATCAGGGGCGCCTAAGCAACCCTTAAAATCAAGAATTTGTGTATTGCATATTACACAAATATCGGGCTGTACGACTGTTATAATATCTTTATCGTCTTTAGATTTGCGAGGTAAGCGTACATCAAAAGGTGCAGAATAAACCTCACAATTTTTTGTGTTTAAATAGTTATACAAATTTACATATAGAAAACCGGATAATTTCTGATGCATCCGATTTGGAGCACTCATTTTATAGATTTTCCCCTTTATCAATTCTATGCGTTCTTCAAATTGCCATTTAAGATAATCAGCGTAGGTGTAGGTTAAGTTTATATCTATATCGGAAAATTGCATATTATACTGTTTTATGAAAGCTAAAAAAGAAACTATTGTTTTGTTTCTTTTTTTAAATATAAATATAATAAAATTTCATTATTGCACTCCCATTTCACCCAAGCGTTCGTTTACAAACTGCCCCAACTCTTTTACATAAGCCGGTGAAAAGTCGAATTTAATACCTGCTGTGGCATACAGTTCTTTTAGCGTTTTGGTATATCCAAGGCTAAGGGCAGCCATATAATTATCTAATGCTTGTTGTTTATTGGTACGATATTGTCGCCACATGGCAATAGCACCCAATTGAGCTATTCCGTATTCTATATAATAGAATGGAACTTCAAACAAGTGCAACTGTTTTTGCCAGAAATTGGTACGGTATTCTTCAAAGCCACTCCAGTCGGTTATTCCGCAAGAAAATTCTGTAAGTATTGTTAGCCAAGCTTGTTCTCTATCTGCAATTGTATGTCCGGGATTTGTATATAACCAATGTTGGTATTTGTCTATAGTTGCTATCCAAGGCAGTACAGAAATTACACGTTCCATTTCTTCTAATTGTGCTCTTTGTAGCTCTTTTTCGTCTGTAAAAAAGATATTCCAATGCTCCATAGAAAACAATTCCATGCTCATACTGGCAAGCTCGGCTATTTCCATAGGGTATTCTTTAAATGCAGATAAATGTAAGGGGTGCGACAAAAACGAATGTACTGCATGTCCGCCTTCGTGCATCATGGTAATAACATCGCCCACTGTACCGGCAGCATTCATAAATATAAAGGGTACTCCGGTTTCTGCCAACGGACAGTTGTATCCGCCCGGGGCTTTGCCCTTACGGCTCTCTAAATCAAGACGCTGCATTTGTTGCATGGTTTGCAGGCAACCACTAAAATACGGGCTAAGTGCAGCAAAAACTTCAACCGATTTAGTACTTAATTCTTCGCCTGTTTCAAAAGGATGTAGTGGTTCTATGCCAACGGGTTCGGCATCACTATCCCATGGTCGCATTGTATCTAAGCCCAAACGTTTTTTTCTAGCATTAATCAATTTTGCTTGTAGCGGCAGTATATGTTCTTTAACCGCATCGTGAAACTCGAAGCATTCCGATACGGAATAATCAAAACGACCTAATTCGCGAAATTTATAATCCCTATAATTATCAAAACCTGCATTAACAGCTATTTTATGCCTTATAACCAGTAGTTTATTAAATAATTCGTTTAGTTTATCTTTATCGGTAAGCCTGCGAGCTGCAATTTTATTAAAAACGGTTTCTCTAAGTAAGCGGTCGGCACTATGCAAAAATTTTACTGCTTGTTGTAAAGTATATTCCTTGCCGTCTAATTCTATGCCCATTGCCCCATTAATAACACCATATTGTTGTGCTAATAGGTTAGCTTCTGCTTGCAAACCCACATTTTCTTCACGATATAATTTTGCTGCATTGTCCACACTGCGTAAATATGGAAAATAGAGTTTTGTATCTAATTCTTTTGTAAATGGGCATTCAAGTAATTTTTTATTTAATTCAAAACCATAGGGTTTCATTTTGGGTTCTATTTCCATGCAGAAATAAGTAAACGCTTCCTGATACGTATTGTTAGTAGTATCGCAAGTCATCTTTATTTGGCGCCAGCACGCATCCTCGCTTATTACAGCTTCCAGTTCGCTTATATCTTGCAACCATAATTCCAGTTCTTTTTTTGTGGAAATAGTTCTTTTTAAAAGTTCATCAAAATAAGGTTGGATTGCGTCCCAATCTGTAATTTTAAAATCTACAGGTAAAAAATGTCTTGGATTTTGATGTAGCGGAATAAAAGCTTTTGTCATTCGTATTTCGTTTATAATGCAAATTACTACCAAAATGAATCTGAAATGCAGTTTAAGATAAAAATACCATAAATAATAAAAATAATAATTTTTAATTCTTTAGGTATTAACTCCATTTCCATAAGCAAAACAAAATTATGATATTTATTTTATTTTGCATACATTTGTGTCGGTTGTGAACTAAAAATAACGGTTTTTGGTTAACAAGAGCTGCCGGATTCTTCCGGCGGCTCTTTATTTTTAGGAAATCAAACAAACAAATTGAAACAGCATAAAAATGATATATCATTTCTATTTTCTAATATGTATAACACGATTTAGCAAATTTTTAGAATGTTGCCTAATATTGTTTCTTACCACTGTAATGGTAATTTACAGGTCGGTAACTAAATTAGAGTGCAGACGCTATTTTTGTTTTTTGATTATGCTTTATGCCTAATTGAAGTGTAAAATAATAAGGTATATTTTCAAATGGGTGAGATTTTACTTGCCAATTACATAGCATGTTTAATTCTGAGGACAATATTTCAGGAGAGGGTATAACTCTAAGTTCTTCTTTTAAATAGATTTGCCATTGTTTATATTTAAAAATATCTTGTTTGAAGCCCAGAGAAATTTGCACTATATTATATTTATACATATCATTTTTAATATCTTTGTAAAAGGTGCTTGTACTCCAGCCACCCCCTCCGTCTCCAGCCACATTATCAACGCTCGTTTGATTCCCACTAAGCAACATACCGTAACCTAAGCTAAGATATACGTGTAAATTTTTATTTTTATTTGGTTGTATTTCTAAATAGGGTGATATAAATAGCAAAGTACTCTTATAATCAATAGTAAAATTAGATATATAGTAATAATTTGAACCCCAATCATCAAAGAAATAATGATAATGAATTACATATTGTTGTTCATAGAGATTAACTCCCAAAGAAATCTTTTTGCTAATCTTTTTTTGTATTGAAAGACCTAAATCAAATGCTGGGTCTAATTTAACTTGATAACCGTATTGATGATAATCATCGTAATTTCGTAAAAAAGGAAATGCAAAAAAATTGCCTAATCCTGTTTCAATACCATAAGAATATTGGCCTTTTACTTCTGAAATACATAAAAGAACAATCAAAATTAAGAACAACCGTTTCATACTTTGAATTTTTATATTACCAAAATTAATGAATTTTATAATAATAAAACTGCCCATTTAAATTTTTAGTAAAAAACGGGTTGTTTTTACTACCTCCACCTTAAACTCACTTACAAATCTATGGCAATTTGGATGTTTGCTGTCATTTCGCAACATATCCCCTTTTTCAGTGAGTAACAGCGAAATCTGTTCACATAAGTTAGATGCCAAGTACACAAAAACAAAAAGCCCTGCAAATTGCAAGGCTTCTTATTTATATTCATTCACTTTCTATTATTCTTTCACTAAGCGTTGTACCACTTT
>CAIYTT010000101.1 GCA_903929195.1 uncultured Bacteroidota bacterium | reverse complement strand
CTTAAAGAACCTGATGGTGTCCATGAATATGAAATGGCTCCACTCGCCGTTAAGCTTACCGATGAACCTAAACATATTGAAGGACTTACAGGTGCTACCGTAACAGTAGGCAATGGATTTACAATCACCGTTCTTGTTGCTGTATTTGTACAGCCATTCGCATCAGTGCCTGTTACTACATAAGTTTGCGTACTACCGGGGCTGGCAACTACAACTGCACCTGTTGTAGTGCTAAGTCCGGTTCCAGGTGCCCATGTATAGGTAAGTCCTCCACTTGCTGTCAGTGTGGTATCATGACCGATACAAATTGCAGCCGTTGCAGGTGAAATAGTAATTACAGGAAGCGGATTAACTGTTATATTTTTTGCCGCATGTATTGAACCGCAGGAGTTGGTTATCGTATAATAGATTGAATCCGTTCCGGCAGTAACACCCGTTACAATACCCGTACCACCTACATTTGCGTTTGCATTACCTGCACTCCAAGTACCACCTACTGTCGGGTCATTTAAAGTTATTGAAGAACCAATACAAACACTTGATGGTCCACTTATAGGACTTACTGTTGGCAATGGATTTATATTAATTACTACAGAAGTGTTTGTACTTCCACAAACATTCGTAACAGTATAAACTAATGTTCCTGTCCCTGCTGTAACTCCGGTTACAATAACACTACCTGCAATAGAAATAGTACCGCTTGCCGTACTCCATGTACCCGGAACACTACTCGTTACATCCGTAAGAGTTATGGTTGAACCCACACAGACGATTGTTGGTCCGGTAATTGTACCTGCATTGGGCAATGTATTTACTGTAATTGTTGTACTTATAGAACACGAAGTAGGTAACGTAAACACAATATTTGTTGTGCCTCCACTAATTCCGGTTACTAATCCGGTTGATGAATTTATAGTTGCAACGCCCGGGCTACTACTAGTCCATGTACCACTTCCTGACAAATCGGAAAGTGTTATTGTTGCTCCGACACAAAGCGAAGTCGGTCCACTGATTGCTACAGGTAATGGATTAACAGTAATTGAAGTTGTTATATAACAACCTGTAGGCAATGTATAAGTTATAGTTGCTGTACCTGCACTTACTCCTAATACGATACCAGTTCCTGCACCAACAGATGCTACTCCGGGCGCACTACTTGTCCATGAACCACCACCCGCAGCATCTGTAAGTGTAATGTTTGAGCCAACACAAACAGTATTTGGTCCTCCTATTGCACCCGGTAATGGATTAACTATTTCAGTTCTTGTTACATAACAACCTGTGAGCGGCAAAGTATAAGTTATTGTAGTTGAACCTACACTTACAGTAGTAATTACTCCGGTAGTTGAGCCAATTGTTGCTACACCTGTAGTGCTACTAGTCCATACCCCACCTGCAGTAGCATCTGCTAATGTAACGGTATTTCCTATACATAAAGATGCAGGACCTGTTATTGGCAATGGAGATGGATTAACTGTAACCCTTACTGTATCATAGTTTGTGCAACCAAAAAAACTGGAGCCGGTAACTGTATAAACTGTTGTTGTTGCAGGCGTGGCAACAGGGTTAGCACAACCGGTACATGACAAACCGGTTCCCGGCGTCCACGAATAGGATAAGCCTCCTGAAGCCCATAATGTTGTTGAATTACCTTGGCAAATAGTATCGGAAGTACCTGCTAGTATTGTTGGCTGTGGAAATACATATATTGTAACAGCAAAAGTATGCATTCCTTGTAATGGACAATTGTTATCTGTTAAAGTAACAAAAAACACATACGCACCGGGTGCTACACCGGTTGTTGTCCATGAAAAAGTGCAATGGGGATGATTGGTACTGTCATTAACTGTAGTAAAAGTAGAAGTACCTGGCAAACCGGTAGCTGATACATATATCACATTTGAAGTATCGGTTTCAGTTGGATTAAATAAAATAGAATAAGGTCCCGTGCCTGCACAAACCTTATAATCAAAACTATCTAATATAGAACCCGTACTGGCACCGGAAATAGAACCTGTTGGAGGTGGATTGGTACATGTAAGCACCAAAAATGTCATTTCTCTTTGACTCGTTCCAATAAATGTATCATTCCTGTATTCTTCAATATTATATACTACTAATGAACGTTGTAATGAATTCGGGAAAAAGTTTAATTGCCCGTTCGCCTGATTAAAATTGAAAGAACCGGCAGCAACCGTTAATGGATTTGTAGCACTGATGCCTGCACCAATATAAGTAACCGGACCGCCAATTGTACCGCAATTTCCTGAACCATTTAAGCCGGGAACAAGAAAAAAGGATAAGCTATCTGTGTTAGGGTCAACAGCACCCGGATTATAACTGTCCGGGTTATTTAAACAGAAAAAAGGAGTTGGAATAACAGTTAAATTGGGGCTTGAATTATTATGATACGTGTTATCAAGCGTATCAACTAACTGTATTAATGTAGATCCTGGAGCATTGATATTTGTTATTGCTGCTGCCCTTCCTGCACTACTTGCTCCCATTGCACCATCAAAAATAAAACGCCAAAAATGAGATGTATGCGGCAAAGTATAGGTTCCCGTATATACAAATTGTTTTATACCGGGTATTGTAAATGCCGTATTTGTACATTGTGTCAGCCCTGTATCAGCAGGACAAACAGGAGTTATCTCCCTGCCATTTAAAGGTGTTGCCGGTGTATCTATTGTTAAGGTTATATTAGTAACTGATGTATTACCATCGTAAATACATATTTGTGGTCGTGCTGCCGGTAATAAATTAAAGACAGCTCTACTTAAAGGCCCACAATCACCATATGCAATAAATGTAATTTTATAAGTATTTCCACTTACCCACGAATATTTTAAATCAGCTCCAACTATATGTGAAGCTTTAGCTTGATAACCGGTTATAGTTACGCACAATATTAAAAAGGTGTAAAAAAAATATTTTTTTAATGTAGTATATATATTCATAATAAAGTTTTTTGCTTTATTTAATTTTATAATTTTTTAAATACTAAATTTACTTATTATACTCTAATTGCAATTCATTATATAGTATAGACAATCTAATTCTAACAAACGTTGGGTTAAATTACTATTAAAATCGCAAATTATACTATAAAATTTCGCATAAAAATAGTTTAAATTTTAATAAAGACAAAAAAAAGAATAAATAATTTTATACACTAATTAATTGTAAATTCCTTATTATTTTATTGATAAATATTCAATTACTAATATTTATTTTTAGTATGTAATTTTTAAATTATAATTATTATCAACAGATAAACTACACTATAATCTATATAGTTATGACATTTTTTTTATGCTAAAGGTTTGATTTATTATTAAAATTAATATTGTTAAAATTAAATAAAAAAATATTCACAATATAATATTATCATTTCATTAGTAAATTATCAATATTCCAATTAGTTAATATTTTATTTGGAATCATATAAATTTAATAAAAAAATAATTTTCAGGTAAAATACATTTGGAAATAATAGAAAAAATGCATAAATTTACTACCAATTTTCAATTAGTTCAATAAGCTTTTTTATACTTTTTTTCATATTGGTCAAATTATATTTATATTTGATCATTATAAAACATAATTTATTATAAAACAAAATAATATACATACAACTAATATACATAAATAAAATACATGATGAAAAAGTACACGTTTTTAATTATTTCTTTATTTACTTCATTTGCTCTAAAGGCACAAACTACTGCTGCATCCTATGGTTTTTCAGCTTTTAGCAGTACCTATACATCAATATCAAGCTCAGGGACTTCAAGTAGTAGTATTAGTTCCGATGATATAGCATCTATCTATTCTCTTGGTTTTAATTTTGTCTATTGTGGTGTAACATATACACAAGCTTATGTTTCTTCAAATGGCAACGTTCAACTAGGTACAACTTGCGGATCTAGTGTCTTTTCTAATTATTTGGCAGGGCTGCCTTGCGGCGGGGCAGGTGTATTAATGCCTTGTTGGGATGACCTTTGGGGTGTTGGTCATACTGCTTATTATAGTACAACAGGAGTTGCACCTAACAGAATATTTACCTTTGAATGGAACAATTGGGCTTTATATTCTTGGACAGGACAACACGCAAATTTTCAAGTGAAACTATATGAAACATCTAATATTATTGACTTTTGCTATGGAACATCTACTTATTCATCTAATTCTGCAACCATCGGAATAGCGAATAGCACAAGCGATTATCAGACTTTACCTGACCATAGTACTTCTCCAACCCCATCGTCTTCAACTTTTACGACTACAATTAGCGGTTCACCTGTTAACGGTCAAGTTTATCGTTGGTCTCCAAATTGCACAGGCACCCCCTCATCAGGTACAATAAGTGCTACCAGCACAACGGGTTGTGGTTCTTATTCTTCTACACTTACCTTAACAGGCGAATCTACGGGTTCTACTTATACTTACCAATGGCAATCATCTACAGACGGTACTACATGGAGCAATATAAGTGGGGCTACTACTACTACTTATACCGGTACGGTAACAGCTAATACCT
>CAIYTT010000100.1 GCA_903929195.1 uncultured Bacteroidota bacterium | reverse complement strand
TTGTTCACCTGAATATAGTGCTGCCGGTGTGAGTGGTTGTCGCATTACACCCAATGTATATACTACAATTGATGAATTAGACGCTTTGGTAAATGCTGTAAAGAAAATAAGTTCCTAAAATGTTTTTTGTATTTTAGAAGTAAAAAAGTATGCGTATTAAACGTATTTTATCCTCAACTAATATATGCAGGTGTTGCTTGCATGCTATATTAATTTGAATTTTATAGCTACTAAACGGTAGGGTAAACCAATTGGAAAATGTTCATTTACATTTTTTTATAAATACACTTCATATCTACAATTCATTACCTTCCGTGTTCCCTTTTTTGCATCAAATATTTCTTCAAGCCTTTGCAATGCTAGTTCTTATTATTTTATGCATTGTTTTTATTTTTACATGCTAACCCAATACCAAATAATTTCCGCTTTTTAAACTCCAAATCTGCTATTAAATAAAGCTATATCACGTCCAACACTTGCATGAAGGAATTTTGAAAATCCTTTAAACCGTGCATCATTATTGAGAATTTGTATCACACTTGCAGTATTAACAATACGTCTTGCTGCCATTAATTCACGAATAATAATAAATGCAGCTTCCTCTTTACTCCCTCCAGTTTTTAATCCATTTATTTCCATCGGTGTGCCAACATTCCTTCCTGTTTTTGGTGGGTAGTAATAATCAGAGTTAGATTGCCGTTTATTATTACTTATAATTTCAACAACAGCATCCATTTTTGAAAATTCATTTTCTTTTTCATCTCTAAATATTTTCTTTTCAATTTCTATTAATTTAAATAGGTTTGGCGACCAATCACTTTTGCCAAGTTTATCATTTTTTAAGAAAGCATTGGAGTTTCCGGTATAAGACTTCCCTTCTTTACTCATACTGTTTTCTTTATCAGTTGTCATATAATCTTCAACTATTTTTATTGCAGGTTCATATATGGTTCTTGCCGCTTCGCAATGTGTATCAGTTAATATACATTCCACATAATTAGAAATATTAAAAGGAAGAGTCGGTAATCCTGCGGTTCTGGCAATGTCTTTTAGCAACTGAATAAAAACAAAACAAAAAAGAAAACTTGTTTGTCCTCTTCTATAGTCATATCCTCGTTCTCCAAAATGAAGTTCTTTAGTTAATTTTTGCAGAAGATAGGATGCAAATAAATCTTGAACACCAAAATTTTTATTTTTTGTGATTTTTTCAAATATCCTACCGTCAGGTGCAAACGGGCTGTTTTTTCCATATGCTGTACCAGGAACAGCTTCATCAATAAAAGATGCGCCATATATTTTAATTAATTCAAAAGCATTTGCCCATTTATCATTAGTAAGCTCTTTTTCTTTTGATTTAAATTCGCCCCTTTGTATTTCAAGAAAAAAATCAAAGCGCAAACGCATTTCACTTTTCCATGCTTGAAATTTTTCATCTAATGAAATAAAATCTTTTACATTAACAGTATTTTGGCTATTTGTATATTTTGTAGTTTCTTTCAATAACTCTTTTCCATATTCATCATTTTCAGCTTTTACAATTTTAACAACGAGCATACCTTTTTTTAGCTTTTCTAAGTATTTTTTATGTTCAGTATTTGAATAGATATTTGCTTTATCTAATTTATTTTTTAATTCCTCATAAATGATTTTTGTCGTTTGGCAACCATTAACAATATATGGCTGAGTAAGGTCATATTTACCTGTATTTTGGATATGTTGATAGTCCTGAACTACAATCGTAATACCGTTATTAAACAAGCCAAATTTTTCAGGATTTTCACGTATTGTCTTACGTATGCCCTTATTAACTGATTTACCACTACCTAAAAACATTCTAACATTTTTTTTGTATATAAGGTCAAATTCCCCGCCGCGAAGTTTCTCATATTCTTTTAGAAATCTGTAAAGTTTTTCTAGTTCTACAGAGCCAATTAATAAATCATCACCATGTTTTGCATTGGCAATATTTGCATATAAAGGAACAGTAATTTCCTTTGTTTCATCATCTTCAATCAATGAATTATGTAACGTTTTTAAACTGATATTTTTCACCTCAAAGTTGTTGCTCAGTTTATATAATTCAATATTTTCTTCTATGTATTTTTTTTGTTTTTCTTGTTCTTCTGTAAGTGGGTCTTCTGTTGCTAACACCAATACAACCCTATCACTTTCTGTATATGATTTTTTGAAACTTTGTAAACGATTTAATTCATCATTTGATATAGAAGTTAAATTATTTCTTTTACCTTCTATTGCATGTATAAATTTCGTATATTCGTTTAAAAGAGCATCTATATTTTCAAAAGCTTTTCCATATTCAGTTTGGATAATATACCAAGTATCACCTTCATATCCATTTTCTTCATTTTCATCTTTTTTTTGAAAATATGCAAAGTCAATTCCTCCATCACCTAATCCGTTGCCATTGAATTTTTCATTGTTTTCATCATAGCCATGATCTAACCAATCTTTAAGGATTTTTTTTGCAAATTTATTTCCTTTAATAACATTGTTAAGATTCCCTTTTTCAATATCTTCTAACCAGGATTGTTTAAAGAGTTCATATTTGGTTGACATAAATTAATAAATTTATTGATTATTTGTACATTATTTTTATACAATATTAATAATTATTTACTAATTTAAAAATCTAAGCAAAAAATCTTCCCGCTACTTTTATAGTTGTCAGTACAGTTATCTGTGTAAACTTAAACTCCTTATTCTTACTAAAACGCCCTGAAATTATCTATTATAATTCATGCTAGTGGCATGGTTTTTTATTTGTAGCTGATAAATAATTTGTAATATGGTAAATAGATGTGGTCCAAAATGTATAAAAGAAAAATTGGCAATAGCCAATAATTTCTGTATATTTGAAAAATGAAAGAAGGTAAAGATATTTCATTGGATTTTGAAATTGATAAACTCACAAATTCTATTGAAAATATTATTACCGGCGAGGTTTTCGATACTGTAATTACTCAGCTTTATTTAAAAGATAGCAAACTAATCAAAAAAAGTGATTGGGTATTTAATTGGCACAATGAGCTGAAAATTGAAGACAAATGGGTATATAAATTAACAACAATAGTTAACCCACAGGTTATTCACGGGCTTATTTCGATAACAGATAAAGGCGACCATATTTTTTTGAATTTAATAGAGAACGCAAAATTTAATAAAGGCAAACAAAAAATGTATAGTGGTGTAGCAGGTAATATTGTATCTTTTGCATGCAAAATGGCATTCGAGTTTAAATATCGTGGCGTAGTATCTTTTATTGCAAAAACACAATTAATAAAGCATTATCAAGATACGATTGGTGCGCAATTATTTGGGCAAAACCGTATGTTTATAGATACCAACCCGGCAGCAAGATTAGTTAATAAATATTTTAAAGACTTTAATTATGATCAACTTTAAGAAAATGGACGATGAGGATTTTGTGTTTATCAGCAAACCTATAGATAAAAAAGAGGAAAAAGAATTTAGAGATTTTTTAAAGAAACGTAAAACTACTCAAAGACGTCCTAATATTAGAAAAAGAAACAAAAGCGAGAAAACTGTTTAATAGGTATTGGAACAAAGCCACCAGAAACACAGTTTCGCAACTAATTCAAACTCCATCCTCTCTCATAAGCCCTGCAATTAGCTATTACAAAGTAGGGTAGTGGTACGGTTTTAAATTTTAAATTATAAAAAATTAGTAATATTGTAAATTAGTGTTATGAATGTGCAGAATATAAATTTGAAATACCAAAGAAGATGTTTTTTCTTGGTTTATCTACATTACAATGTATGTAATTAGTTGCAATGCAGTTATAAAAATAAATTCCTTTAAATTCGCAGCATGAAAAACCGTAGAATACCTATTTTTCTTACAATCTTTTTTATTGTATTAGCAGCTTGTTTTCTTTATTTTGCTACAAATGTTATTGATGAATTTGAAAAAAAGAAACCTGCCTTGCCTATTTTAGGTAATGACCATAATCATCATGTGCAGCCATTTTCCTTTATTAATCAGGATGGTATTACAATTACCGAACAAACAACAAAAGGTAAAATATGTGTTGTAGAGTATTTTTTTGCAACCTGTAAAGGCATTTGTCCTAAAATGAATGAAAATATGCGTATTATATATGATGCATATAAAGGGAATAACGATGTATTAATTTTATCTCATACAGTTGACCCTCAAAAAGACTCTGTTGCAGCTCTTAAAGCATATAGTAATAAATTTAAAGCAGATGCACAACATTGGATGTTTTTAACGGGAGATAAAAAGCAACTGTACGAAGCAGCCAGATTTAGTTACCTTATTAATGCACAACAAGACACTGCCGGTTTAACTATAGATAAAGATTTTATACACGATAAGCACTTTGTTCTTGTTGATAGGATTGGTAGAATAAGAGGATTCTATGACGGATTGGAAGAAAGCTCTATGAATACTTTAATTGTAGATATTAAAACACTACTAAGAGAGAAAGAATAATGTAATAGATATACAATTATTTTTTCTAATGCAATGTCCAGCCTAGTAATAGCCACGCAAGTACAATTAATGGTGCGGGTATTTTAGTAAAGTATAAAAGACAAAAAGTAATTATGGCAACCACCAAATTACTCCATTCAAAAGAATAGGGAGATATGGTATGTAAAATACTTATGTTTGGATTTAGATAAAGGATATGCGATATTTTTAATGGAGATATAGCTTGAAATAATAGAATACCCGATGCCCAAATAATACCAACCACAACAGCATTAATACCTTCTAATGCTCTATAAATAATAACATGATGTTTTAAATTTTGGAAAATAGGGAAAAAGAAAAATAACAATAACGTACTTGGTAAGAAGACAGCAATAATGGCTGTAAAACAACCCACAATTTGCCAAAAAGTGCCGTATTGGCTCATTACCATACCACCCACAAATGAGCATACCGAAAATACCGGACCGGGAACAGCTTGCACCATTCCGTAGCCGGTCATTAAAACATCGGGCGTAATAGAACCGGGTCTGCCATTTGCAAACTGAAAAAGCATCATAGGTAATAATGCTTGCCCGCCACCAAAAACAATGCTGCCAAAGCGATAAAAATTCTCAAAAAGATTAAATACCCTGCCATGTGCCCAGTGATGCGAAATTGCTAATTCACTTAATACACCTGCACCAATAAAAATGAATGCAAATAGCCATAAATTAACCCAGTTTATACGTTTGGGCTTCTCGTGCGAATCAGGGATACGCTTATTACTAAAATTACTTACAGTACCCGAAATAACGAGTAATGCAGGAAAAACCCATGGCGAGCGGATAGCAATAGTTACCAAAAAGCCGCCCATCATTATTAACGTAGTAGCAATGTGTTGTGTCGTGGTTTTCATCATTCTGGCAGCAGCAAAACATACAAAACCAACAGACATAGGTTGAATAAATTCAAATAAATTTGTTTGTATATCTTTTGAATCAAAATAACGGAGCAAGAAAGAAAAAGCACCCATTATTATTGCTGCAGGCATAACCCATAATAATAAAGTTATACAAGCTAAAGGTATGCCGCCCCGTTTCATGGCTATTAACATTACAGTTTGTGTAGATGATGGGCCGGGAAGCATTTGGCAAAAGGAATTAAATTCTAATAACTCATCATCGGTAATATCTTTTCTTTTTTGTACAAATGTTTTAGACATCATACCAATATGACCCTGTGGGCCTCCAAAAGCTGTAAATGAATAAATAAATACAGTTTTCAAAAAAGGTATATGCCTTAATAGCAACATAATTCGTTTTAAAACATGAAATTAGTATTAAAATTACACTTTTTCAATTGTTTAAATAAAAAGTATATTTCAAAACACATAGAACATTGAATATAAACTGGTATTTGTATTGAATGTAATTTATATACAAGGTATTTAAAGGAAATTAAAATATATTTTTTTTGATAAAAATCAAATTGTTTACAATATATTTACCATAGTTTTGTTTTAATTTGTCATCAATAAATAAACCGAATGAGAACGTATATTGTATTATTTTTTGTGTTTGTGGTATTTATTTTAAATGGTTGTATAAAAAACAATCCAAAATACATGAACGATGAAATAATATCTTCCTTGCCTGCTCCCGGTTCTGATACGGTTATTTTGCCGCCCAATAGCGAATTACAAGGATCAGTTAATGTAAAATCTTTAAATTTAAAAGTTTGTATTTACGATGGCGAAGAGGATGGCGACCAATTTGATATTTACATAAATGGAACTATGTATTTACATAATTATATTGTAACACAAGTAGATACATGCCTTAAAGTTACACTGCATCATGGTCATAATTGGATAGGTGCAAAATGCCTGAATGCAGCAGATAGTGATACGGATATAGATATTACAGATTCAAAGTCAACCCAAACATTCGAGATAGATGCAAATTTGGGTGGACCAATGGAAGTATGGTTAATTGATGCTCCTTAATTTTTATTTTATAAAATTTTGTAATGAAGATATTAAAATTATTTTTTATTAGTTGCTTGATATTGTTAGGTACAAAAAAAGGCTATTCAAATACTTTTTATTATTTGTGGGGTGGTATGGGTGTTAGTAATCATAATAATTATGATTTTGGCGCAAGTGCCGGTTTATACTATTATAAAGCGATTTCAAGTCATTGTGCCATTGGTTTTCAAGGGTTTATACAAGAATATAATTTAGAGCGTTCTGAATCTTTTAATGCAGTTTCGGGAGGTGTTTTAAAATATAGGTTTTCTTACGATATTCTTGCACCTTCTTTAACTGTACAATTGAATCGCAGTGGTAATTTGCATGGCTATTTTTCGCTTGGTGCCGGGTATTTGCAAGCAAGCCAAGGCTTTTTACATCAATGGAACAATGTATTTTTTCCTATTGGTTCTTATTACAATACAGTAATATTTGAAAATGATGATTTAAAACAATTTATTTTTAGGATAGGAATCGGATTTACGGAGTATTATAAATTATTTGGTAAAGTACATCTTACAATTACAGAGGATGTAGGTATTATACCCGGCACTATGGAAAAACCATCTGAAAACGAAGATGACTATTCAAATTTTAAAGGAAATATGCATCAGTTTTTCAGCCCTACCTATTTTTCTATAAGGGCAGGCTTTACGTTAATCAAATCAAAGAAAAATTCCGGCTGCGGGCCGGCAATAAGGAAATAAATTATCTGTTATCCGGCAATAATAAACAACCGTCTCCATAACTTAAAAATCTAAAATTATTTTCTAAAGCATAGTTATAAATATTTTTCCAGTCTGTGCCTACAAAAGCAGCTACTAATAGTAACAACGTAGATTTGGGTTGATGAAAGTTTGTTACCAACCCCTTTACAATTTTGAATTGATAGCCCGGACAAATTAATAGTTGTGTTTGTGTTGTTAGCTTATCTAAATTGTTTGCATCTAAATAGTTTATAATGGCAGTCAAAGATGTTTTAACACTAATTGTATCTTCTAATATATATGCATCCCATTGCGAAACGGCAATATCATCAAGTGGTAATCCTTTGTGCAATTTAAAACCAATCCAATACAAGCTTTCAATAGTTCTTAGAGAGGTTGTGCCTACAGCAATAATTTTTTTAGTTAGTCCATTTATTAAGGTTTCAATAGTAGTCTTAGTTACCTCAATCCATTCTGTATGCATTAGATGATTTTGCATGGTTTCACTTTTTACAGGCATAAAAGTACCTGCCCCTACATGTAAAGTAACAAAATGTGTACTAATATTTTTTAAAGGAAGTTTGTTTAGTATTTTTTCGGTAAAATGTAGTCCGGCAGTTGGGGCTGCAACGCTACCTTCATTTTGTGCAAAAATAGTTTGATAATTTTCAATATCACTTTTTTCTTCTTTTCTGTTTAAATAGGGAGGCAAAGGTATTTTACCTACAAAATTTAAGATTTCTGCAAAAGTAAGTTGAGGGTTAGTGTATTTAAAATTTATCAAATACGTTCCATTTGCTAGTTTTTCTTTTAATCTCGCAAATAAAGTAAAATCCGGTAATTCGTTTTTTATTTCTAATACAGCATCTTTCTTCCATTTGCTTGCCCCTCCAACCAAACATTCCCAATCAACTTGTTTTTTTACAGATAATGCAATATTAATATCTCCATATTTCTTATGAGGTGTGAGGCAAAAAATTTCAATCGTTGAACCGCTTGGCTTTTTAAAGAGTAGCCTTGCATTTATAACCTTTGTTTTATTGAAAAACAGTAAACTATTTTCCGGAAGATGATTTGATATATTGTAATATATATCTTCGTTTATTTGTTTGTTTTCATATATAAGCAGGCGAGATTCGTCTCTTTCTTCTTTTGGGAAGAGTGCTATTTTAGATTCGGGAAGATTATATGTAAAGTCTTCAATTTTAATATATCCTGGATGCATCATTTTTATGAAGTTGTAAAAGTAAATAATAATCTTTTAAGCAACTGAAAATAATGAAAATGTAAAATTATAAAAGTGAAAAAGAGGTGTATGTCTTAATTTGCTTGTATTTATTATATTTATTTTGTATGCATTGTAAAAAAATCAGATTTCTAATTAATTTATTTATGAAATCTTATTATGTTGAATATCAATGGCATTAATAAGCAACAAAAACACCTTTAAGTCTTAAAAATACCCACAAACTGACCAATATCAGTTTTTTGTTTGAGTAAGGTCATTATTTGCAAAATGCGACATGATTAATTTTGTCATTGTAAATAAAAAATGATTTATGAGTGCTATATATATACTCGTTTTGATAAGTATTGCAGTTGCAGGGATGTTTTTAGGCGCTTTTATTTGGAGTATTAAAGATAATCAATATGAAGATAATAAGGGTGCGGCAATGAGAATTTTACATGAAGATTAAAATAATTTTTTTTATTAATAATAAAGTAGAAAACAGATATGAGTAATTCCTTTGTAGAAACAAATCCATCAGTACAAACTGATAAATTCTTTTACGATAATAAAATCGTAAAAATGTTTGCTTATGCCACCATCTTTTGGGGCATTGTTGGTATGCTGGCCGGAATACTGGCAGCTTTTCAACTTGTATTTCCGGTATTAAATATGGGTTTGGCTGAAACTACTTTTGGTAGAGTAAGACCTGTACATACAAATGCCATTATATTCGCATTTGTTGGTAATGGTATTTTTATGGGTGTTTATTATTCGTTGCAACGTTTATGTAAAGCCCGTATGTTTAATGATAGACTAAGCAGATTCCATTTTTGGGGTTGGCAATCTATTATTGTATTAGCAGCAGTAACTTTACTTGCAGGTTTTACATCGGGTAAAGAATATGCAGAGTTAGAATGGCCGATAGATATATTGATAGCCGTAATTTGGGTAGCCTTTGGTTGGAACATGTTCGGTACTATTCTAAAACGCAGAGAGAGACATTTATACGTTGCAATTTGGTTTTATATAGCCACATTTGTTACTGTAGCAGTTTTACATATAGTAAATTCTATGGAATTACCTTTTAGCTGGTTAAAATCTTACTCAGCTTATGCAGGTGTTCAAGATGCATTAGTGCAATGGTGGTATGGACATAATGCGGTAGCATTTTTTCTTACAACACCTTATTTAGGTTTAATGTATTATTTTATGCCTAAAGCTGCAAATCGTCCTGTTTATTCGTATCGTTTATCTATAATACACTTTTGGGCTTTAATATTTCTTTATATATGGGCTGGTCCTCACCACTTATTATATACAGCATTACCTAATTGGGCACAATCTTTAGGTACTGTATTTTCCATTATGCTTATTGCTCCATCTTGGGGTGGTATGTTAAACGGTTTACTTACATTGCGTGGTGCTTGGGATAAAGTTAGAGAAGAACCCGTTCTTAAATTTATGGTTGTTGCAGTTACCGCTTATGGTATGGCTACTTTTGAAGGTCCGATGCTTAGCTTGAAAAGTGTAAATGCTATTAGCCACTTTACCGACTGGACAATAGCACACGTACACGTTGGTGCATTAGGCTGGAATGGCTTCCTTACTTTCGGAATATTGTATTATTTAATTCCTAAAATATTCCGTACAAAATTGTATTCAGTAAAATTAGCTAATGCACACTTTTGGATTGGCACATTAGGTATTATTTTCTATGTAGTACCAATGTATTGGGCTGGTTTTATGCAAAGTCTTGCATGGAAAGAATTTACCCCGGAAGGCACATTGAAATATCAATTCTTAGATACTGTAAAACAAATGCAGCCCTTCTATTTAATGCGTGGCATAGGTGGTGTTTTATTCCTAATAGGTGCGTTAGTAATGGTATATAATTTGATAAAAACTATAAAAACAGGTACAATTTGGAATGATGAACCGGCAGAAGCAGCACCTCTTGAAAAAGTGTATGTTCCTCATGGTGCTCCCCATTGGCACAGATGGATAGAACGCCGCCCTGTACAAATGTTGTTACTAAGCTTAGTATTGATATTGATAGGTGGAGCAGTGGAAATGATACCTACATTTATGGTAAAAGAAAACATACCTACAATAGCAAGTGTAAAACCTTATACTCCATTAGAATTAGCAGGCAGAGATATATATGTAAGAGAAGGTTGTTATTTATGCCATAGCCAAATGATTCGTCCGTTTAGGAGTGAGGTTGTTAGATATGGTGAGTATTCTAAAGCAGGTGAGTTTATTTATGACCATCCATTTCAGTGGGGTAGTAAACGTACCGGTCCGGATTTAGCCAGGATTGGTGGAAAATATCCTGATAGCTGGCATTTTAATCACATGTTAGAACCATCAAGTATTTCACCGGGTACTATAATGCCTAACTATCCATGGTTATTCCATAATAATTTAGATACGGCAATTGTACCGGCAAAAATTAGAGCTATGATAACATTAGGAGTACCTTATGCAGCCGGTTATGATAAATTGGCAGTAGCAGATTTAATGGTACAAGCTAATAAAATTACTGAGAATTTGGCAAAAGATAAATTGCCTATCCAGAGCAATAAAGAGATTGTAGCCTTAATAGCTTATTTACAAAGGGTGGGTACAGATATAAAATTAGAACAAAAAACAGCAGAAGCTAATCATTAATAGATATATCATGAAATTCATACATTATTTAGAAACCATTACAGGTGTAGGTATATATCCGCTTACTTCATTATTTATATTCTTTTTATTTTTTGCCACTGTTGCAGCTTGGGCTTTAAAAGCAGATAAAAAGTATATCAACTTCATGAAAAATATGCCATTCCCTGAAACAGAAAAAGACAAATAATCTTAAATATAAAAAAGGAATTATTATATGCAATCAAATCTAAGAAAATCATTATTTTTTGCAGCACTCGTTCTGCTTCCATTTATGGCTCAGGCTGCTGCAACACCACCACAAAGCGATAGCAATAGTTACAATGTTGCACTCATTTGCTGGGTTAGCTTAATTTTGGTATTACTTTTTGTAATAGCTGGATTAGGATATATTTTACGCTGGCTAAGTTTTGATTTACAAAGCAAAATGCGTAAAGAGAAGCAAGAAACAAAATCGGGTATTGTGAAAACAATAGTATTGCTTGCGGCTTTAAGCATACCTGCTTTACACAGTTTTGCTGCCGACCAACCTGCCGCCGCTGCACCCGCTGCAACAAAAATGATTCAAGGTTTGCCTGAATTTGATTTTTACCTAATTATTACAATAGTATCATTAGAGTTATTTGTAATATTAATAATGACGGCATTTATACAAATGATGTTGCATACTTTCAAAATTCAAAATGAAGCTAAAGTTTTGAATGCACCTGCTATGCCACAAAGAAGTTGGTTCTGGGATAATTTTAATAAAGCTGTTTCTTTAGAAAAAGAGCATGATATATTATTAGACCATAATTATGACGGTATTCAAGAATTAGATAATAGCCTTCCTCCTTGGTGGAAATATGGTTTTTATGTTACAATAATTGTAGGTGTCATTTATTTTTATCGTTATGAGGTTTCGCATACAGGGCCTAGCCAAGTAGATGAGTATAATGTAGAAATGACAAAAGCAGAAGCGGATAAGGCGGCTTATCTTGCAAAATCGAATAATAATATTGACGAAAATAATGTAACACTTCTTAAAGAACCGGCTGATTTAGCTACAGGTAAAGAATTGTTTTTGAAAACATGTGCTCCTTGCCATTTACAAGACGGTGGTGGTATTGTTGGTCCTAACCTTACCGATGATTATTGGTTACATGGTGGTAGCATTAAAGATATATTTAAAACTATAAAATACGGTTGGCAAGATAAAGGTATGAAAAGTTGGAAGGATGATTTCTCTCCAAAACAAATTCAGCAATTGGCAAGCTATATTAAATCTTTAAGGGGTACACACCCTGCAACACCAAAAGCACCACAAGGAGATTTATATATTGAAGCCGGAGCACCGAAAGTGGACTCTGCTTCTGCTCCCAAAGCGGATACTACAGCTAAAGTAAAATAGGAAAGAAATTATTAATTGAAATTTAATGAACGATAAAGAGGAAAAAGTTGCATCATTTAGGGATAAATTAGCAACGGTAGATGAGAAAGGAAGTAGAGTTTGGTTATTTCCGCAGAAGCCACACGGTAAATTATATAATGCAAGAACAATAGTAAGTTTTGTTTACTTATTTGTCTTTTTTACTTTACCGTTCATTAAATACGATGACCATCCTATTTTTCTAATAAATGTTCTGGAAAGAAGGTTTATTTTATTCGGACAGATATTTTGGCCACAAGATTTTTTCATCTTTGCAATAGGTATGATAGTGTTCATTGTTTTTGTGGCATTATTTACCGTTGTTTTTGGTCGCATTTTTTGTGGTTGGGCATGCCCGCAAACGGTTTTTATGGAAATGATTTTCCGTAAAATAGAATATCTGATAGAGGGTGATGGTAACGAACAAAGAAGATTAGCAAAATTGCCTTGGAATACAGAAAAAATTACTAAAAAAGGAGCAAAAGTATTGGTATTTTGGTTAATAAGTTTTTTAATAGCCAATACGTTTCTTGCTTATGTAATTGGTGTAGATGAATTGGGTAAATTAGTTACAGAGTCAATTAGTAAAAACATAGGTACTTTTATTTCATTATGTGTTTTTACTACTGTTTTCTTTTTTGTATATCTATGGCTTAGAGAGCAAGTATGTTTAGTAATTTGTCCTTATGGTAGAATGCAGGGAGTGTTATTAGATAAAGAATCGGTAAATGTAGCTTACGATTATAAACGTGGTGAAAGCAGAGGTAAGTTTCATAAAAATGAGGAGCGTACTATTGGCGATTGTATTGATTGTGCACAATGCGTAAAGGTTTGCCCTACGGGTATTGATATTAGAAACGGTACTCAATTAGAATGTATTAATTGTACTGCTTGTATTGATGCTTGTAATAAAATGATGGATGCTGTAGGGTTACCAACAGGATTAATAAGATATGCATCGGAAAGCAATATTGCAGAAAAAAGTCCTTGGCGCATGAATACCAGAATGAAGGCTTATACAGTAGTTATGTGTTTGCTTTTGGGTGTTTTGGTGTGGTTATTGGCAAGTAGAACCGATGTTGGTGTTACCATATTACGCACACCCGGACAATTATACCAAGAGCAACCTAATAACCAAATGAGTAATTTATACAACTATAAAATACTTAATAAAACATTTAAAGATAAACAAGTGGTTCTAAAACCCGAAAATTTTGAAGGCACAATAAAATTAGTAGGTGAAGAAAAATTGGTTATCCCTAAAGATGGCATTACAGCAGGTTCTATGTTTGTGTTTTTGAATGATAATGAGATAAAAAACAGAAAAACAAAAATAACGATAGGTGTTTATGAAGGTAATAAAAAGATAAGTACTATTACAACATCATTCCTTGGACCATTTGATAGTCATTAATTTTAAATATTATTAATAAAACTAAAATATATATTTATGAAATTGGGTTGGGGTTGGAAAATAGCAATTCTTTACGGTGTTTTTGCCGTATTAATAGTATCGCTTGTAATAGCAAGTAACAGACAGCATTTCGATTTGGTAACCGATGACTATTATGGTGAAGAGGTGGCGTATCAAAAAGTTATTGACGCAAGTAAAAACCAGTCGGCATTATCGCAGCCATTACAAATACATGCTAATGAAAATTCAGTTATTATTGAATTTCCTAATGAGTTTAAAGATAAAATACTTACAGGTAGTATTCAGTTCTATTCGCCTGTAAACCAGTCTTGGGACCATACCTATAAAATTATACCGCTGAATAATAGTTTTTCAATATCAAGAAGCGAACTACAGAAAACAAAGTATATATTGAAAATTAATTGCACTATTGATGGTAAAAACTATCACCAAGAAACGGAAATAAATCTGCACGCATAATGAATTCTTTGACGGTAACAATGGTGTTTTTAATGGGTTTTACAGGCAGCTTGCATTGTGCGGGTATGTGTGGACCTATTGTTTGGATTATGCCGTTTTCTGTTTTTAATGGCATAAAGAAATTTGCTGCAATTTTATTATACCATTTTGGTCGTATTACCATTTATGCTTTATTGGCAATACTATTGCATTCATTCCGGAGTCTTTTTGAACCTAAAATACAGCAATATATATCCATCATTTTAGGCTGTTCTTTATTGGTTTTAAGTATCGTATCTTTTTTGCCCAATAGTAAATTTAAAATAAAGTTACCTTGGTCAGCATTTGTGCAAGAGCAATTAGGTAAGGTAATTGGTAAACCTAATTTACCGGCTATTACTTTTGCAGGTATGCTTAATGGTTTATTGCCCTGTGGCTTGGTTTACATGGCACTATCTACTACTGTTACGGCCACTACTGCTATAAATGCAGCATTATTTATGTATGTATTTGGGCTGGGTACTATGCCAATGCTTGTTGGCATAACTTTATTAAAACAGAAAATGAATTTTGTTCGCACCTCACAAATAAAAAGATTTGCACCTATTATCGTTTTTGCATTTGGCTGCTTATTTGTTCTCAGGGGTATGAATTTAGGTATTCCCTATTTAAGCCCAAAAGTTGCAATGGTTGGGCATACAGTTAAGGCTTGCTGTTGCCATAAAAAATAAAGAACAAAGATATACCCTTTAGTAATTGAGCGAAATATTTTATTTCCCAAGCGCAATTAGATGTAAATTATATATATTATTTAGCATTAAATAAATAGACATTTGCTATGTATTTAATGCTAAGATAAAATAGAAATATGTAAAATGAAAATATTGATATTATTATTCAGAATAACAATATCAATATTCATCTTCATTAAAGAAGAAATCTTCTTGAGTAGGGTAATCGGGCCAAATATCTTCAATACCCTCATATATTTCTCCTTCGTCGTCTAATTCTTGCAGGTTTTCTACTACTTCGAGTGGTGCACCCGAACGGATAGCGTAATCTATTAATTCGTCTTTGATAGCAGGCCATGGTGCATCTTCCAAATGTGATGCTAATTCAAGTGTCCAGAACATATTATAAATAGTTTATTGTGCTTATTTTAAGCAAATGTAAGGATTAATTTAAAAATAAAAATTAAAAATTGAAAAATAAAAAGGGCTTAGCGTTTTAGATATATGATTATTTTATTTGTAATTAGTATAAAGAATTTTCGATTCAATTAATTTGAAGTAGTTAAATATAGTTTTCTGGATTCTAACTAATGAAATTATAAATATTAACTATCATTTATACCAATTAGAATATTGTTAAACCAATATTTGCTATAAAATGTGTAGGTTTGTTTTTTACTATTGATATGCGTAAAGGGTTTTTACTTTTTCTATTTATGTGTTTTGTGTTGCTTTCTTCAGCACAAAACAAAAGTGAATATACGCAATCACGAATATTAATTCTGTTAGACGAGTCGTCTAGTATGATACAACCTTGGGTGGGCAACAAAGAAAAATATAAAGCGGCACACGATATTATTTTGAATATATATGATAGTGTAATAGCTATGAACAAAAATGTTGAATTCTCATTGCGTGTATTTGGGCATCAACACAATATGCAAGAAAATAATTGTTACGATACAAAAAATGAAGTAGCATTTAGCCGCAGTAACCGTACACAGTTAGATTTAAGACTTAGTGATATTAAACCACGAGGAGTAACGCCAATAGCTTATGCACTATCGCAAGCAGCAGAATACGACTTAGTAGATGAAGACCATAATGCTTACAGTATTATATTAATAACAGACGGTGGAGAAAGTTGTGGTGGCGATTTGTGTGAAGTGATGAGGAAACTTATTAAAAATAAAGTGTTTTTTAAACCCTATATTGTTGGTTTAGAAGACTACCCCGAATTGAGAAAAGTATATGCTTGCATGGGCAATTACTTACAGGTAACAAGCGAAGGCGATATACCGGGTGCTGTAAGTACAATTGTACAGTCGTTTAAACCTATATTAAATATCACTCAATCAGATTATAAAACACTACAAAAAATATCAGCATCTGCACCGAGTATTTTAAAAGTAAATACACCACCTGTAGAAATAATTGAGGAAAAAACAAAACCTGAAACTCCGGAAATAAAGAAAAATATTTTACCTGTACTTTCTGCTATTAACTATTTAGTGCCTGCACAGTTACAGGTTCGTATTGTAAATTATAAACCAACTAATACATTACAAACGGTTGCATTACCTGCTGTTACAAATTTGCCAATAGAAAAAGAACCTATTATAGTTACTAAAAGCATTATTTATCTTAAAACGGCAACCATAAAAGCACCTGATGAATTAGTAATACCAATCAATAAAATGAATTATGTACAGATGCCTCAATTTGTTGAAACTTTGACAGAAGCACCTGCTATGTTGCCTACCGTTGCAACAATTAATAAACTCTTACCGGCAGCTTATTTAGTGCATAATGAAGAAAAACCACAAGAACTTTTAAAAACGATTGTTGTACCTACTTCACCAATAATAGAAGAAAAAGAACCTATTATATTACCTCTTGTTAGTACAATTACCAAGTTACTGACCGCACAAGTTAAATCAGAAATAAGTCCGTTTAAATCTGTGCATTTAAATACTGTATTAGTACCCGTATCGCCTATTATAGAAGAAAAAGAACCCAATATATTGCCACTGGCTTCTACAATTGCCAAGTTGCAACCTGCACAAGTTAAAGTTGAAACTATACCTATTAGCAATGTTTCATTTAATAGCGTAGTTATACCTGCATCACCAGTAATAGAAGAGGTAGTACCCGTACAGCTACCGATAGCAACATCTATAAACCGATTAATGCCGGCACATTTAAAACAATTAGATAATCCTACCGCATCAACTGTGCCATTAAAAATGTTTAATGTGCCACTCTCGCCTATTATAGAAGAAAAAGAGCCGGTGCAACTACCCTTAATTACATCTATAAAAAATTTAAAACCGGCTTCGTTAAAATTTCCCGATGATAAAGCTAATAATTTTAAATCTACCTTTAAAGTTAATGTGGCTAAAATCCCGGATATAGACATAAAGGAAATGCCTGAATTGCCGGTGGCAGGCAAAATAAATTATCTAAAATCTGCGGGTTATAAAAAGCCTTTAATTTTAATTATAGAAGACCAAATAAAACAACGGAAGGTACCCGAACCACCGTCTTTTGTGCCTATACCCGTTGTGAAAAATAAACCGGAACCTGTAGTAAAGCCCGGAGTACCACCCGGTATTAAAAGTAGCTATACTATTGAAACAGAAGATGCGAAAGAAACCGGTTTAATGGTTTATTTTACGAATGGTAGAGGTAAATATTTTGCTTCCATGCCACAAATTATGCTTGTAGAACCAACATTTAATAGAATTGTAAAAAAGTTTTATCGTACCGTTGACCCTAATGGTAATCCCGACTTACAAAAAGATATTCCTGCCGGAACTTATAATTTAGCATTAACAGATAAACGGAATTTAGTAATACACGATGTTGTTATTACAGAAGGTAAAACAACGAAAGTTATTGTAAAACTTAAAAATTGTAGTCTGAGCTTTTATTATATAGGCGATTCTACCAGACCTGTAAAAGAATTTATGGCACGGGTAATAGAACGAAATAATCCGAATGGTGTAGTAATAGACCAAAAATGCACACAAAAATTAGAATACGAACCGTCAAGCTACCATATTATTATCAATACGTTTCCTGAAGACCCAAGATATTTAGATATGGATTTTGATTCTGAAAGAGCAATTGGTATTCCAATACCGGGATTTGTTAAGTTTACATCGGCAATAAAAAATAGAAAAATTACTTTATATAAGCCTTTGGGTGATAAATATTTAGCTTTCAGTTCCAAAAATACTTCCGATACAACATTGCAACATTTACAAATACAACCTGGTTCGTATCAGGTGCATTATATAAAAGACCCTTCAAAGCCACATTCAAAAGAAGAGGTTATTCCATTTACCATAAAATCTAATTTGGAAACTGAAGTAGTTTTACCTTAAATCCAATTTATATAAATATTGTAAAATGTAAAAGCACATGCAAGTAGAAATTAATAGTATTACAGTTAATGATGTAGCCTATAAAGATGTTTGGTATTTAAGAGAAGAAGTGTTGCGGAAGCCATTAGGGTTGTCTTTAAAAAATGAAGATTTAAGTAGAGATGTTTTAAATACAATCTTTACAGCTACTATAAATAATAAAATTATAGGATGTGTATTTCTACAACCTATAACTGAAAAAGAAATACAATTGCGGGCAATGGCAGTATATAGTAATTGGCAGCAACATGGTATTGGCAAAGCTTTAGTTGTAGCTGCTGAAGAATATGCTAAAATAAATGGGTATAATTTAATAATATTACATGCCCGTAAAGTTGCAATAGGGTTCTATGAAAAAATGGGCTATATGCCTTATGTCAATGAATTTATAGAAGTTGGAATTCCTCATTTTATGATGAAAAAAGACTTAATAAAAGAAAGATTGAAATAGTTGCACATTAAAGTAATTTATGAAGAAAAGATAATATTATATATTTTTTTGAAATCATTCAAGTTTTGAAACACATTATTTTTAGAAAATGTTAAGGCTTTTGCCTGTGAATACATTTACTTTTTCCACAAACAGCTTTTTACTTCACCTCCTATGCGGTATTTCAAATAAATGGAATAAAACAATTCAGGTTTATTTTTTACATTTGCGAAATAAAAAATTAATATAAAAATTATGCAGTTCAAAAATGTACTTATTGCCAGTGCAATAATTTTTACTACTTTTTCTTGTGGCTATAAAGGGGATGGTACTAACGCTAATGGCAGCCACCGTAAATTATTAGACAGGGCCAATTTAGATACAACCGTACAGCCGGGAGATAATTTCTTTTTGTATGCCAATGGTTCTTGGTTAAAAAACAATCCTGTGCCTAAAACAGAAACAAGGTGGGGTAGTTTTAATGAGCTTGTTGACAATAACAATAATAATTTACACTTATTATTAGATTCTGCCGCAAATACCAAAAATGCTGCTGTTGGTACTCCATTGCAAAAAGTAGGCGATTTTTATCGCTCAGGTATGGACAGTTTAAATATAGACAAAGTTGGCTTACAGCCGGTACACGAAATCTTGTCGCGTATTGAAAACATTAGAGATACGGCAGGTATTATTGACGAAATAGCTTACGAACACACACAAGGCTTAGATGTATTGTTTAATTTCGGTGTGTCGCCTGATGATAAAAATGTATCAAAAGAAATTTGTCAGTTTGCACAAGGCGGTTTGGGCATGCCTGCAAAAGAATATTATTTTGATAAAGATGAACGTACTATCAAAATAAGAGATGCATACAAGCTATACATACCTCAAATGCTTAAATTAATGGGCGATGACAGCTTAACTGCCGTTAAAGATGCACAAGATATATATGCTATTGAAGAAAGTTTGGCTTCCGCATCTATGTCGAGAGTTGATATGCGCGACCCATATAAGTTATATAATAAATTTACTATTGCAGAAATCAATAAACGAACTCCTAATTTCAATTGGGCTAATTTCCTTACAAGTCTTAAAATTAAAAGTGAAGATACCATTATCGTTAACCAACCTGATTTCTATGTAGAAATGGTAAAACAATTGAAAACAAAACCGGTTGCTACCTGGAAAAAGTATTTGAAATTCCATATCGTAAACGATTTATCTCCTTATTTAAGCAGTGTTTACGACCAAGCACATTTTGGTTTTTATGGTAAATTACTTCGGGGTCAAGAAGAACAAAAACCACGTTGGAAGCGAGTATTACAGGTGGTTGACGGTTCAATAGGTGATGTTTTAGGCGAGCTATATGTAAATAAATACTTTCAACCGGAAGCTAAAAAACGCATGCTTGATTTAGTTAATAATCTTCAGCAAACATATTCAGACAGAATTCAGAAATTAGACTGGATGAGTAGTGAAACAAAGAAAAAAGCACAAATGAAACTAAATTCATTTATGAAAAAAATAGGGTATCCCGACAGATGGAAAAACTATGATGCTTTAACAATTGTAGGCAACGACTATGTAAGAAACGTGATTGGTGCATCGCAATGGGGTTATAATTTCCAGATAAGTAAATTGGGCCGTCCCGTAGATCGTAAAGAGTGGGAAATGACCCCGCCTACTGTTAATGCTTACTACAATCCTGCTTTCAACGAAATCGTATTCCCAGCCGGAATATTACAATATCCGTTTTACGATGCCAATGCAGATGATGCCGTTAACTATGGTGGTATAGGTGGTGTTATAGGACACGAAATGACGCACGGTTTTGATGACCAAGGAAGATTATACAATGCAGAAGGTAATCTGTCTAACTGGTGGAGTCCTGTAGATTCTGAAAACTTTACTATTAAAGCACAAATAGTTATAGACCAGTTTAATGCTATTGTAGTAATAGATACGCTACATGCTAACGGAAGCCTTACCGAGGGCGAAAATCTTGCCGATTTAGGAGGTATTAATATTGCTTACGAAGCCTTTAAAAAGACCAAACAAGGACAAAGTAATGATAAGATTGACGGCTTTACACCAGACCAACGTTTCTTTTTGAGTTGGGCACAAGTATGGCGTGCCAATACTCGCCCGGAAGAAATAGCCTCTCGTTTAAAAACAGACCCACATTCACCATCCATATTGCGTTGCAATGTACCGGTAAGCAATATGGAAGCTTGGTACAAAGCATTTAATATTAAACCAACCGATAAAATGTACCGTCAACCCGGCGACAGAGCAAAGGTTTGGTAATTTGTTTTGTTTCTTAATTTATATAAAAAGCATCCTGAATTATTGGGATGCTTTTTTTTGTATATATATATTAAATATGTTTTGCGTTATACTAAACAAGATATAAAATATAATAGGACAGATAGGTAAGAATTTGCTTCAATTTAACTTACCTTACAATATTTATACATTAAAAATGGCATATCATTTCTGCTGAAATTGAGCATTGTACTTTACTATGAAATTAAGCCATCGCAATAATCGCCTTTATTGGATGAATGATAGGCATCTAATATAAAATACCAAAGCAATAATTTTATAGTCTAATGGTAGGGGATGGTTTGTTATTTTAATAAATATGTAAAAAATAAAATGCGATAAAAACATTTTATAGGGAATTAAAAATAAAAACTATTATTCCAAAATTAAGTTATTGTTATTTTTTTTAGTAGCTTTATACTAAATATTCCTATTTTTCTTAAAAAATGAACTAATGTTTGTAATTTCTCTTTATAATTTAAAGGGTGGGGTCGGAAAAACAACTTCTTGCGTAAATTTTGCATATATGGCTTCCAAAGATGGTTATAAAACACTCTTGTGGGATATTGACCCCCAAGGTGCATCAAGTTTTTACTTTAAAGCAGTTCCTATTATAAAAGGCAGCTCCAAAAAAATTATTGAAAAAACAATTGCCATTAAGTCTGCCATTGTCCCCACAAATTATACAGGTTTAGATATTATTCCTGCTGATATATCTGCACGAAAATTAGATATTTTGTTAGAAGAAAATTCTGGTGCTCAAAAACAATTAAAATCTATTTTAAAAGACTTATCTTCTATATACGATTTTATTTTCATTGACTGTCCTCCTGGAGTATCAACCGTTGCCAATAATATTTTTTATGTATCGGACGCAGTATTAATGCCTGTTGTGCCAACAATGTTATCAAAGCGAACTTACGACCAAATAAAAGCCTATTTTATTGACAAAGAAATAGAATTGGGGAAACTAATGTGTTTCTTTTCTATGGTAGAAATTAGGAAAAAAATGCATAATGATATCATGCATTTGCTGTACCAAGAGAAGAATTTTTTTGAACATTATATACCCTATCTTTCCGATATTGAAAAAATGGGTATTAAAAATGCACCGGTTGAAGTTTTTGCACCTTTAAGTTTTGCTTGCCAAAGCTATAGAGCCTTGTGGAATAATATTAAAGAAGGCATTTTAGATTAAACTTATAACAAACATATACTAAATCCTTTTGTCAGGACTAGACAAAACAAATAAAAATGGCTGCCTTCTCAAAAGCAGCCATTTTTATTTATCTATATTACTTTGTTTTTATCTCAACAAGGTAACTGTTCCTGTTATTTCATGTTCAGTACCATCTGAATGTGCAAGTATGATTACGTAAGTATAAACACCCATATCTTGCGGTACACCTTCATAAGTACCATCCCAACCAATTTCCGGGTTAATAGTATGGAATACTTCAACACCCCAACGATTATATACTCTCATATCAACTAAACGTTGGTGTCTCAAATTAACCACATGGAAATAATCATTTAATCCGTCTCCATTAGGAGTAAACCCGCTCGGCACACAATCAGGTTCTACATAATCTAAACCAACAATGATGGTTGCAGAATCTAAACAACCAAACTCACTCATACCGTAAACAGTATATACAGTTGAATCGGTAGGTGTTGCTATTGGGTCATTAATATTTGTATTATTCAAAGAACCGTCGTTTGGAGTCCAAGTATAAAAGGTTGCACCGTCTGCATTAAGTTGTATAGATGCACCTATATGTATTGTGGAGTTTGCTGTTAAATTTATTAATGTAATTGGCGGATAAGAATGAATGGTTTCAGTATCGCTTGATGTACAACCTAATGTATTAGTAGTAGCAGTAAACGTATAGTGGAAATCACCAATACCCATAAATCTTGGCTCGGCAGCAGTTGCATCTCCTAAATTATTTGCAGGTGTCCAATTATAACTTACTGCATCATCTATACCTGTAGGTGTAATTACAACTGTGGTATATAAACGCATAGAATCAGTTAAACATACACTTGTGTCGTGCACTGCTGTTGTTGCTGTAATAGAAACAACTTTTGCAACACCTGCTGCAACCGCCTGACATCCTAAATTATCATTTACATATAGGAGTGTAGTATAGATACCGGCATTCGGATAGGTATATACCGGACTTAATGAAGTATCCGTTACACCGTTACCAAAATCCATTAATGTAGATTTGATTCCTAATGTTGCTGTAGATGTATTTGAGAACGTAATAGGCGATCCTAAACAAGCAGGATTAGGGAAAATAGTAAGTATCGGATTTATCTGGTGGTCGAATGTAATAGGTAGTGTTAATGTATCATAACAAGTATAGTAAGTGCTATATACAAGTGTAATATTGTAACTGCCTGTATAAGTTGATTGGTCTGCATATACATGCACAGGACTTGTACTTGTAGAATCTATTGGTGTTCCGTCTCCGAAATTCCAATAGGCTACGTAACCTGCCGGTGTTGATAGATTGTTTAGAATCACAGTATCTCCAAAGCAACCTAAGTGTATTGAGGTATCAAAATCAGCGGTTATTGAAGGGTCAATAAGTACAAGAGGAGTACCTGGTGCACTACATAAACCTATTGTAGCAACAATGCCGTCATACATACCTGCACACATACCGGTCATAGTAAACGTACTGTCTCCGGCAACGATACCTGTATAGGCAGGCATAGAAAAAGTATTACGTGTATAAGCAACTGAAACTGCTTGATATGGGTATAAACCTCTCAATGTAATCGTACCATCGCATTTGCCGCATACAGTAGGGTTGGTGGAGCTTTCGCCTGATATTGCCAATGTAGGTGATACTAATGTAATAGGACCAACAATATTTGTAACACAATTATTTACTTTCACGTAGATATTAGTATAAACACCTGAACATAAATTGGAAATAATCATTGCACTGTCGAAGCCCGAAGAAGAGTCAATAAATACGGCATGTGGCACTCCATTAAATGTATAAAATATGGAGTCAATTTCGTGTGGCGGCAAACCATATAATGTAATAGTACCATTGCAAGCACCACAAACAGTAGGATTTGTATAGGATGTGTGTGTAATAAAGATAGGTGGTGTGCTCAACGTATCAGGACCAACGATATTGGAAACACAACCCATAACTCTAATATAAATATCACTATAAATACCTGTACATAATCCTGTTAATGTAATGGTACTGTCTGAAGCAGCAGTAGTAACAATTACAGGTTGTGGAACACCACCTATTGAATAATAAAGAGAATCGGTATGACCGGGTGCAACGCCATGTAGTGTAAGTGTACCATTACAAATACTACAAGTAGTAGGAGTTGTGCTTGATAAACTTCTAATGTGTGGACCACCACCTGTAACATGTGTATATGCAAATGTAGTATCGGCACAACCTAATGCAGCAGCAATATAAGTTGTTGGTCCTGAAGGACTAACTGATAGAGAATCACCTGTACCTAAAAACGCACCTGTAGCACTGTCGTACCAATAAATTAAAGAGGAAGAAAAAGGAATGGGTGCATAAGGAATGGAAGAGACTGCGTAAGAAGTAGCACTAGTTGGTGTAAAACGCCAAGCTTCATCTATTGCATTCCAATTAGCGGGGTAGTCTCTACCTGGGGCAACAGTTGCAAAAGAACCGGTAACATCTTTAACACCACAAACTGCATAACCACCATTCCAAGTGCAAAATGTATGATGTGCAATATGTACTTCTGCAATATTTGTAGTTTCATAAATAATTATCTGTGTAGTAATCCATTGTGTTGTGCAAGAATACATTGCATCATGACAATAGGTTACTGCAAATTTCCTGTTAGGTGCAACACCATCAAGAGACCAAGTAATAGTACCACCTGCGGGTATATAAATATCGCACCAAGGTCCTGCTATTAAATCATGAATATCGCTTGATGTTGTTGATAACAATGTGGCACTGATTGGCCAAGTATTATATCCGCCGGCATAAGATAAATCGAAGCCTAAACAACCATTAGACCCAATAATACATTGGGTATGTGTTACACCGTAAAAGGTATAATTAAACCCAATTGGGAATGTGCCCGACCAACCGTCATCGGCTGTTATTCCAGATGGAGTAGGCACATCGCCTATTAAATGAGCATAGAGAGTTCTAGCTCCACAACCACCCAACGAATCTTGTGTAATAGTAAGCTGAGAATATCCGTTTGTAGCCCCAAAAAGAAAAACTACACACAAAAGAAATCTAAAAATGATGTAACTACGTTTCATAATATATATTATTACAAATTAAAAAAAATTACTGCAAAAAAAACAAAATGTACTATAAAAAATACAAATCTTCTTACTTAATTAAATAAGACAGACGTAAGTTTATTTAGGTTGGTAAATTTATAATTATTTTTTCAAAAAAACTACTTTCTATCTATATTAATTGAAGAAAAACTGTTGTTACCCTAATTAGAATTGTATATTTAAAGACCTAATTATTTGAATTTCAGATACAATTAATCAAAATCATGTAATGAAAAATAAATAATATAGTCATTAATTTTTTTGAAATATAAGTTTTATTTTTTTAATTTTCCTGAAAAACTTTTAGTTCCTTATTACTTTGTCTTAATCTATTTGCAATTAATAATGCTAATCTTTCAAAAAATACTCCTGCTAATTCAGGGTGTAGTAGTGTGGTTTGGTTAAATTTTTCTCGCGACAATACATATAATTCAGTTTCATCAACCGAAAGTGCATCTGCAGACCTCATTACATTATCAATAAAAGCCATTTCTCCAAAAATGCCACCCATTCCTATAGTAAGTAAATGATAGGATTTGCTACCGCCTATTGGCAAAACAATTTTCACATTACCTTTTCTAACAAAATAGACCTCATCACATTTATCGCCTGTTTTAAAAATTACTTGTCCGGTAGTATAACTTTTTTCTTCAAGACATTCATTTAAAGACATTAATAAATTTGAATTAAAACCAAAGAAAAATTCAATTTCCGGCAAGTCAAGTATTTTATTATTATCAAATATATTTACTTTTTCTTCAATCAGTATTTTGTCTTCTATCCATACTAATGTTGCATCCAAATCATCAAATAATTTTAGATTATTGCTTTCATTTAAACCAAAATCTTTTAAATACTTTTTCAAATTTTGCCCGGTAGGCAATTTATCCGGAATAGAACAAAAAATTAAATACCCGTTTAATTCAGTTATTCTCGCCAAAATTTTCTTTAACATGTTTGCGGCAGTATAATCTACCGACTGCACCCTACGCATATCTAAAACCACATAAGTACAATTTGCATAATAAGGTTCTAATTTAGAGAACAACTGGTCAGTGGTACCAAAAAACAATTGCCCTTGTAATTCTATAATTATGGTTTGCCTGCCTTTATCTTCCAATACTTTTCGTTCACTATTCAATCTTATCTTTTTCGAGAATAACTGATTACCAAAAATCTTTCTACGTATTACAGTAACACCCATCTGCTCTCTTAAAAATAAGAAAATAGCCATGGCAATACCCACACCCGACGCTTTTATCAAATCTAAATTAGCAGCAGCAACAACAACTGCAATAATTACTATAAAATCAAGAATTGTAGATTTGTTTTTGAGCATTGCCAAAACCTTAAAATCTATTAACCGGAAGGCTACCACGATTAAAATACCGGCAAGGGCAGGTATGGGCAACCAGGCCAAGAATTTACCTAATAGCAGTAATACTATTAATGTATTAATGCCTACAAATATGACCGACTTTCTTGTTTTACCACCGTTTCGTAAATTCTCTAATGTTGCTGTCATTACACCACCACCCGGAATGCCGCAAACTAATGCAGATGAAATATTACCAATGCCTTGAACTATTAATTCTTTTTTAGGATTATGATTAGTGTGTGTTTTTGCATCTAATACGATGCAGGTATTTAAAGAATTAATTGATAATAATAAAGATAATGTAATGCCGGGAACTAAGATAACAATAAGCGAATCTAAATTAATTTGTGAAAAAAGAGTCCATCTGTGATAAATAATGCCAAAAATATCGGATGTTGAGCTTGATAATTCACCAATTATTAAACGATTATTTTGGGTGCTTGCCAATGAAGGATTATATAATGCAATAAGCCAATAAGTGGCAATACCTGCACTTAATGCAATAATTGCCGATGGGATTTTTTTTATGTATTTAATAGAAAAATACATAGAAAGCATGCTTACTAAACCAATACTGATATTTTGCCAGTTCCAGAGATTCAATTGCAATATGCCGGCAGCTAATTTTATATCTTTAGGCAAACCTAACAATTTAGGTAATTGCCCCATAATAATTAGAATACTTACACCACTTAGATAACCGGAAATAACCGGAAAAGGAATATATTTAATGAATTTACCACCTCCAAAATTTCCTATTATTATTTGCATTATACCTGCAAATAATGTAAGAAGTGTTACATAAACAGGAATAACATCTATGGGAATTGTACCTTTTTTTGCCAACTCTGCAACAAAAACAGACAATACCGCCGCCGCCGCCGCACTTGGTGAAGACACTAATCCTTTTGTGCCTCCAAATAAAGGAGAAATAATACTAAAAGCCACAGTACCGATTATTGCACCTATTGCAGCCATACTCGCATAAGTGGTATTATATGCAATTAGGGGTGCAAAACTCATTAAACCATACGCGATAGTAGAGGGTAGCGACACAAGCATTGCTGCTATACCCCCCATAAAATCACCTTTAATATTTTTTAATAAGTTTACTTTAGGCTTAATATATGCAGCATCCATTTAAGTGCAAATATAATCATTTAGGAATTTAGAATTATTCAGAATACTTAAACAAGAAAAAATATATCTATTTTTTTATATGTTTTACATTTCACAGGGGCTTACTCCTACTTTTACAATTTTCTTATCCCAAATTTTTTCAAAATCATCATGTAATTCTACACTATAGCTTCCTTTGGGGTCGCCTTGCGAATCAAACTCAACCGTTAGTATATGCCCTTCTTTATCAATTACTTGGTCGGGATATACATATTTATAGAGTGTTTTATCTTCTTTATATATTTTAACATACATGTGCCTGTACCCATCATGCCCATAATGCATATTTGCATAAATTTTAGACGCTGTTAAATCCAATACCGGTCTGCCGTATATATTATCTATTCTATACTCAACATAAAATACAGGCATATTTGTACCCTTTTTATTTGCTACAATAAATTTCACAAAATCTTCCGATACACGTGGATATAAATGAGAAAACACGGTACTCACACATTGTGCATTCGTAAAAACCCAAACTGCACGTTGTGCTACATATTTATCTACGTCATTATCTTTAGCGTATTTAAGTACTTTCACAAGGTTCGTGTCTGCCATTCTCCAGTAAGAATAATTGATAGCCGCTTTGGGACAGTTTAAATCCATACTTGATGAAAAAGTTTGTATTTCGGTATCTTTAATAGCCCCACCCATTAATGTAAAAGACTCCACACCTAATAAAATTAAATTTGTATAAGTACTATCTTCACTTTTAAAAATGAGACCCGGGTCCACGTCTATATTTAGTGTATCATTTGTGTTGTTACTTACATTTATTTTAAGACATTTTCCGCAAAAACCACCTTTACTTGAAGCATTTACAGAAATCATTTTTTTTAATATTGCTCTTTTAAGTGTTGTATGTATTGTAGCACTAAAAACAGTAAAGTTTACCAAACACAACATTATCAATAAACACAAAAATTTAGTTGTAAAAATATTCTTCATAAATGCATGTTTTAAATTGTGAAAGTACAATTTGTGAAAGTAATAACTCTTTTTGAAAAACTTAACAGAAATTCAAAAAAAACCTTTTTCTATTCACATTTTTATACAACTTATTCAATACATACACTATACGACACTTATTTATTACAAATAAATGTTATTTTTGTTGAGTTGAAACAGATTTCAAACTAGTAAAATAAATTTATAGCTATAAGCCGGTTAAGCAGATACCCAAAGTAATTGGGGTTATTGGTGGGCCGGAGTTTTCTTTAAAAACATTCGTAAGATTATACGATCCGAATAGTGTAATGTTTCCATACCCAATTCTTGCAATTGCTGCAAAATTCCAAGCGCTTAGATAACGTTTCGTATCCAATTTTAATATCTCTTTTGTACCTCCAACTGTTTCTACTGCTTTTGTATGTGCACCCAATAAAGTTCCTATTTGCAAACCTGCCGCTGCTTTAAATCCTTTATTTCTATTTTGCATATTACTAAAATAGCGAATCTCGAATGGTGCTGTTAAATAAGTAGTTACAAACTTATATCTTGTAAAATGGGCTGTATCTGCCACAAATCTCGCAGCATTGCCTTTGGCTCCTGTATCCGAAACAGCTAATTGCAATTGGTCTAAATAGGTAACATTTACATTAACCCCTACGCCGGTAGCAAAACTAAAATTTGATTTTTTTATTGGAAAATCATAGCATATATAAGAATTGAAACTATAGCCAAATGGTTTTGTCTTTACAGAATCCGGTTTACTAAGCCAATTGTAATAGTTAAATTGCAGCATTACAAAATCTCTTGCAGGTTTGGCCACATTGGGTGTATATGTTTTATGTTCAGTTCTGTCGGTACTGTCGGTTAAATTATTTTGGTCATAATTTTTATTAATTCCGGTAGCACCTCCTCCACGTGTATGTTGGGCATTAACAAACAAACCAAGGGAAACAAGAACTATTGTACAAAACAATTGTTTAATCATAAATAAATATTAGTGCACAAATATAATCTCTCTGATTTTGACATTTTGTTAAAAACTAAATTAGAACCTTTTGAATTAGATATTTTGTTAAAATAATGCCTGATGGAAATAATTGAATCGCCTGATTTAATCAAAATAATACTAATAATATTTTTATTTAAGACAAACACTCCAACTTTTACTTTAATTTTGATAATAAATCTATTTTCCAATATGAATCAAACTGTAAAACTCCCTTTTTATGCTCGTCTTTCCTTAGTATTATTTTCAATTGTGCTCATTTATATAATTTTAAGAACAGCAAGCGGTATTTTTATTCCTCTTACTTTTTCATTGTTATTTTCTATTTTATTATATCCGGTTGCAAAGTTTTTAGAAACAAAACTACATTTTGGTAAAGCTCTAGCAGCAATGACATCTATTGTATTATTTGTAGCTTTAGTAAGCGGATTTATCTATTTTTTAATATTACAATTTGTTCATTTCTCAGATGACTTTCCGGCGTTCAGTAAAAAATTTGAAATTATGTTTTCTGAATTGCAGCATTGGCTGTCAACAAAATTTCATATTACCAGAAAAGACCAATCAGACTATATTAATACTTCAATTAGCCGTATTTTAGAATCAACCGGCTCTGCTTTAAGTAATATAATAAATTCAGTTGGCACTATAGTGCTATGGAATATTTTCATTCTTATATTTACTTTTTTTATGCTTTATTATCGTTCATTATTAAATAAATTCGTACTTCATTTATTTAGCGAAAAACATAGAACAAACGTAAATGAGGTAATTTTTGAAACCAAAAGCATGATAAATGGCTATATATTGGCTTTAGTTATCGAAATGATTTTAGTAAGTATCGTAAACTGTACTATGTTTTTAATAATGGGCATTGAGTATGCATTTTTATTAGGTATTATGGCTGCATTTTTAAATATTATACCTTACATAGGTATCTATACATCAATAGTAATATGCACCCTAATTACATTTGCCAATAGTTCGGGTAATCAAGCATTGGTAGCCGCTATTGGGCTATTTATTGTACATTTAATAGATGCAAATATTCTGATGCCTCGTTTAGTAGGCGGGCGTATAAAAATGAATCCCTTTGTAACCATTTTAGCTGTAATGGTTGGCGAGTTTTTATGGGGTGTGCCGGGTATGTTTTTATTTATACCTATTACAGGCATCATTAAATTAATATGCGAACGGGTTGAAGGCTTAGAGGCATGGGCTATTTTAATAGGTATAGAAGAAAAAATGAAACCAATAAAGAAAATAAAAATAGCAGATAATAAATGATTCTTTTTTTTTAAATGTAAAAAAGCCATCCGCTTAATGCAAATGGCTTTTTTGTTTAATTGTCTTTTAATTCTTATCTGCATCCGTTAGCAATAAAATTATTTAATTCTGTTTTATTAGCATCAAATGTAAAAACATTTACAACTTTAAAGTAATTATTGGGGTCGGTTGTTTTAGAATAGGCTGCTTTGGCAAACTTTAATTTATTCTCTTCAAACGAAAATACATTGCAAATTTGAATAACTTGGTCGGTTGAAACACAATTAGATGACAATATTGCAGTAGCAGTAGATAACTTAGTATCATCGAAACTGGAACTTTTAATAGATTGTAATGCAGAATTAAAATTACCACCTGTTAGGGTAGGATAGGTACAATTACCACCACCTCTCTGTTGTTGCATATCTGTATTGCTATATCCTGCATTGTTGTCAGTAGTGGTAGTAGTAGTGGTACTTCTGGTAGTAGTAGTTTGCGATACATTTGTGTTTGTATTGGTTAAGCCACCCATATTTATATTCATACTTACACCTCCGTTTCCATTGTTAGCATCGGGTACACTTACATTCATATTTAACCCTCCTGCTCCTACATTCATATTTATGCCACCGCCATTAGTTCCTGTTTGCGTGGTTGTTACTGTTGTTTGTGTTGTAGTAGCGGGTGCTTGTCCATAATGTGCCACATACATATCGGCAGGTGGATTGTAATTGGGTTGCACCGGAGTAAAACTATAAAATCTTAATTTCAAATCACCATCCTTCGTTTTTTTTATTTTGTAAGTAGCCTCAACCAAATTACCCGAAGCCATGTCTTTTATGCCTAGATTTTTTGTAATTTCGGGTTTTGTGTTGTCTTCAAACACTATCTTTCCACTGTAGTATTCGTTTGTTAAGCCATCTACTCTTACATTCGTTTGTGGTATAGCATTTTGTTTTACTCCGTTTAAAATAAGGTAAAACTTATCGCCGTCTTCCGAAAAAATGGTAATTACGCCTTGTGCATAAGATAATAATGGTGAAAAGCACACCATAACAATAAATAATAATTTTTTTAGTTTCATGTTTGTTTGATTTTTTGCAATATTAATAAATATTTTTAAAATTAACCTATTTTCAATAATTAATTTTTATGCCAAAAAATGAAAACATATTTTTATTGTTTCATTAATTTAAATGTTTGAAGTTGGCAATCTTTATTATTTATTTTAAGAAAATACAATCCGCTAACTAATTGTTTTGCAGGTATTGTTTGTATGTTTTTATTGGTAGTTACTGCCTGCCAAATTATACGCCCTGTAACATCGCTTAAAATCAGTTCGCTGTTTATTGGTATGTTTTCTGCTTGCCACACCGTGTTTGTTGGGTTGGGGTATATATTAACTTCAGGAGAAATAGTTTTATCTACACTTAAATTTGGGTCTTTTGCCATGCTTATTAAATCATATACCAGCCAATAATTAGGGTCTAAATTTAAAGACTCAACTGTTTTATTATATGTAAAATGATATACTTGTGATGATGCATTGTTATTAAATCTAATAATCGTATCGCCTGATATAGAATTAAATTTTATTTCTATAGGTAGTTTAAATAAGGGTACAGAACTTGGCACTGCCGTAGTCTGTATTAGTTCTACATATACATCTGCACCTATTTGATTCCATTTTACAACATATTTGGGGAAGCCTTGCAAATAAAACCATTGATTAAAAAAAGTATCTATATCTATTCCGTTCACATTTGTAGATGTTGTGGCTTCATAAACATTTTTAAAATCCATAATTGTACCCACACTGTCTTTTAATTGCTGTTGATAATTTTTATATGCCTGAAAAAACACACTATCGTTATTTGTAATAAACCGAAGCATGTGTAATGCACAAGCCCCTTTGTTATAAGATAAGCGAGAATCAAATATTCTACCTTCATTTGTAGTATCATCTACATATATTGTTCCGGTATCTATCGATTTTACATCATTTTGTTTCGATTGCATGTCAGTTAACGACAATGCATGGCTACGGAAATGTTCTATAAATAAATCCTCCGTATAGCTTGCAAATCCTTCGTTCGAAAAAATATCTGCCCAAGTACCGCAAGTTACATTATCGCCAAACCATTGATGTCCCAACTCATGGGCATCAATAGAGCCTTCAAAAAAACCTAATGTAGTCATGGTTTGGTGTTCCATTCCACCGCCTAATGCACCCATACAATGTCCGTATTTTTCGTGCCAGAATGGATACCGACCATATATTGTAGAAAAATAATCAATCATCATGCCGGTACTATCTATTACACTTTTAAAATAAGGCAATGTACCCGGATTATTATATACATAATTTTGTACCAACATAGAATCTGTGCTACCCGTAAAATGCATATAATAAGAGTAGTCTATATACGGACCAACAGCCGCAGATATTAAATAATAATCAATAGGGTAACGTTCTTTCCACTCATACCTTACATGATTAGAATCTATGGTCGTAATTGCACTTAACACCCCATTACTGCCTGCTTTTAAAGAGTCTGCAACTGTTAACCATATATCGCAAGAGTCAATTTTATCGTGCAGCGATTGTTTACAAGGCCACCATTCTTTGGCATGATACGATTCGCTTAATGTAAATGTAGATAGAGTACCCCAACTTGGCGAAGCCAAACTGTTAATGCCTAATGCATTATAAAGAGTGCCGGAAATAGGAGTACCATTATAAAAAACCTGCACTGTAAATAAGGAACCTAAACCTATTGGTGCTGCTAAAGTTGCGGTTCTAATATCGCCTACCGAACTTACAGTACAATTAATACCATTTACCAATACAGAATCTATTGTAAGCAACGAATCTAATTCAAAGTAATAGGAAGAAAAAGAAGGTATTAAACTGATAGCTTTTGTAAGTACATCGCCACTAAGAGTAGTAGCAGTATTGGTCATTTTAAGATTCAGCTTTACATATTTTACATCATAATTATCTTCGGCAGCATTGCCAACAGTTGTACGAGCTGCCAACCTATGTTTTGATGAATAGCAATATTTATTGTTTCCAAATTCTTGCGAAAAGGCTTTGGTGCAACACAAACAGATTAGAATTAACAAGATAGCATTGATATAATATTTCATGTCTATTATTTAAGACCTAAAAATAGACTATATTTTGATACCTTAAAACTTTCGTTTATTCTACAGGTAAACTAAACCAGAAGGTACTGCCCTTACCTAATACACTTTCTACTCCTATTTTTCCATTGTGTTTATTTATAAAATCTTTACATAGTATTAATCCTAAACCCGTACCCTCTTCATTTTGTGTACCTGATGTAGAAAATTTACTACTTATTTTAAAAAGCTTATCTAATGCTACTTCCGGTATCCCTACTCCATTGTCTATTACTTTTACCAATGCTTCACTGTTTGTTTTTGTAACAGACAGTGTTATGTTGCCACCCGGATATGTAAATTTTATTGCATTAGAAATTAAATTTCTCAATACGGTACTTATCATATTTACATCACCCAATATCTGTAATTCAGCAGGTAATTCTTTTAATATATTTATTTTCTTTTGTACAGCAATATCATAATAAATGACTGTAATTTCATCTATCAAACCAATTAAATCAAATTTCACTTTGTCAAATGTCATTCTACCTGTTTGTGCCCTAGACCAATCGAGTAAATTCTTTAATAAATTTGTTGCATTGTTACACGATTGCACAATCATGTCGGTATATTCAGCAATCTCCTCTGTATTTTTATCTTTAACACTTGTTTTTAGTAAATCGCTTAATGCTAATACTGCATTTAAGGGGCTTTTTAAATCATGAGCAATTATAGAAAAAAACTTATCTTTTTCGGAATTTATATTTTGTAATTCATTGTTTTTTTCTGCTATTAACAATTCTGTTTTTTTCTGTTCAGTAATATTTCTATATTCACATAAAATGGCTTCATGCCCATAGTAAAAAATCTTTTTACAATTTACAGATGTATAGAGTATCGTTTTGTTTTTTCTTAAATGTACAGATTCGAATATTAAATTACCTACTTTAATAATTTCAGATAATCTTTCCTCTATAAATTCAAATGATTCCGGGGCTACTAAATCCTGAATACTTAATATTAAAAGTTCTTCAATTGTATAGCCGTATTCCTTTGTAGCAGTAGCATTGGCAGCAATTATTTTTCCATGTGCATTTATAATTACAATTGGGTCTCCTGCATTATTGAAAAGCAATTTATATTGCTCTTTTGTTTCTCTTAGTTCTTCTTCCACTTTTTTTCTATTGGTAATATCATGAATAATAGAAAACAATATAACCGTATTGTCATACTCAATAGGCGATGAATGAACTTCCACATCACGTATTTCTCCATTAGAAAGTTTATGTTTAAACACTGCATAATTATTAATTCCGGCTATGGCTTTCTTTCGTTGTTCTAATAACTCATCCGGACTCATTATATTAATGTAATTTATAGGCATTGTACATAACTGCTGTACCGTATAACCATAAAATTTAGCTGCTGCTATATTTGCATCAATAATCTTACCGCTTTCAGGCTCAATTAATAACATACTACAATCATGTTTTGTAAATATATTTTTAAACATAGACTCGCTTTTCTTTATTACGTTAGATATTTTTCTTATTTCTGTAATATCTCTTAACGTACCTCTTATTTTTTCTACCTTGCCCTGTTTATTACAAATAGCTTCTCCGGTAACCACAACTGTTCTTAATGTACTGTCAGGTCGTATTATTCTAACCTCTATTACATAAGGTTTCCCTGATTCCAAAACTTCTTTTACAGCTACTTCAAAAATAGGATAATCAAGAGGATGGATAAATTTCTTATACATATCAAAATCAATATCACCTATACTTATATCCAAACCGTGGATGTTATACATTTCTTTCGACCATTTCGTTTTCTGAAGAAATGGGTCCATTACCCAAGAACCAAAGCCGGCTTTATGGTGTGTATCATTAATTTCAAAATCTTTTTCATTTATTGTATCCCATGCATCTATAAGCATGCCTATTTCTTGTTCTAAGCTTATATATTTTGTGTCATTATTCTGTAACCTATTTTGCAATTCAATAATCTGTGCCTGTAACTCTTCGTATGATAGCATGTTATACAATATAAATAGTTAACTATATATTATTTTATTTGATTATTATTCATTTTTTTGCAAATTTACTAAATTAACTTAACATATTATTCGATTTTTTTTCATTCCTTAGCATGATTATAATCATATATATATGATTTAATAAAAATACGCTTATTATATACTAAATTTTATATCAAGACAATCAAATGAATCATAAAAAAATAATTATAAAAAAGTAAATAGAGAATTTTGTAAAATCTAAATAAGTATTTAAATAAAATGCTAAAATTATTCAAAAAAATAAATATTTAAATTGCATAACTATATTATCTATAATTATGTTTTACAAGTATTTACATTTATAAAATAAAAATAATTTTATAGAAAAAGAGAATAGTTTTTTAAAATAATCTTTATTTTTAAGTTTATGTGTTATTTTTGCAGGCAATTTCCACTAAATAAAATAAAAAATTATGCAGGAATTTGGTAAAAAGAACCCCCAAGTACAATTATCAGACTTGGGCATTAACGCAGGGATAGCACATTGGAATCTCAATCCCACTGAATTAGTAAATCAAACTTTAAAATTAGGGCAGGGTACTCTTAACGATACCGGAGCTTTATGTGTGAATACAGGCAAATTTACCGGAAGGTCTCCTAAAGATAAATTTACTGTAAAAGATGCTATCACAGAAAAAAGTGTTGATTGGGGTGATGTAAATATCCCTATTTCCCCTGAAGCGTTCGACAATCTTTATAATAAGATATGCAAGTACTTAGACGGTAAAGAAATTTGGGTTCGCGACAGCTATGCATGTGCACACCCTGAATACAGATTAAATGTACGCGTAATAAATGAAACTCCATGGGCTAATTTATTCTGTAATGATTTATTTTTACGTCCTACGGATGCTGAAATAGAAACACAAAACCATGATTGGTTAATACTACAAGCACCCGGTTTTCTTGCAGACCCTGCTACCGATGGCACGCGTCAAGGTAATTTTACAATCGTAAACTTTACAAAAAAAGTAATATTAATTGGTGGTTCTGCTTATACCGGCGAAATGAAGAAAGGCATTTTTGGTGTTTTAAATTTCATTTTACCACATAACCATGGTGTATTAAGCATGCATTGCTCTGCTAATGAAGGCAAAAATGGCGATGTAGCACTATTCTTTGGTTTAAGCGGTACCGGAAAAACAACATTAAGTGCTGACCCCGACCGTGCTTTAATAGGCGATGATGAACATGGATGGGCTACACATTCCGTATTTAATTTTGAAGGCGGTTGTTATGCTAAGTGTATTGATTTGAGTGAAGAAAAAGAACCTCAAATATTTGCAGCAATAAAACCCGGTACTTTATTAGAAAATACTAAATTTCATCCGGGTACTAATTCTGTTGATTATGCCGATGCAAGCATTACAGAAAATACGCGTGCCGCATATCCTATCGATTTTATTAGTAATGCTAAAGAACCATCATACGGTGGTTTGCCACAAAATGTATTCTTCCTTACTTGCGATGCATTTGGTATTTTACCTCCAATATCTAAATTAACCAAAGCACAAGCTATGTATCACTTTATTAGTGGTTATACAGCAAAAGTTGCCGGTACAGAGGTAGGTATTTTAGAACCGCAAACAACATTTTCTGCATGCTTTGGACGTGTATTTTTACCATTACACCCAACAAAATATGCTGAATTATTAGGCAAAAAATTAGATGAAAATCCACATGTAAACGTTTGGCTTATTAACACAGGCTGGAGCGGAGGTGCTTATGGAACAGGTAGCAGAATGAAATTAAAATATACACGTTCTATGATTACTGCTGCTATGAACGGTGCATTAAATGATGTTACTTACCATCCACATTCTGTTTTCGGTTTATTAATGCCAACAACAGTACCCGATGTGCCTAATGAAATTTTAATGCCACGTAATACTTGGGCAGATAAAGAAGCTTATGATAAAAAAGCAAATGAATTAGCTCAATTATTCAATAAGAATTTCGAGAAATACGCCTCTCATGCCAACGAAGAAATTCGTTCGGCTGCTCCTAAAGTTATGGAAAATGTTTAAATAATACAATATAAATTTATATAATAAAGTAATAAAGACTATCAATTTGATAGTCTTTATTACTTTATTATAACCATCAATAAATTATACAATTGTCGTGGTTCGTCCTTCGACAAGCTCAGGATGACAAGGCACACCATGACAATTATATAATTTATTGAATGTAAAAAATCAATACACATAGAATGAAAAGTAATGTCATGGTGAGTAACCATTTATTTCATATAATTACTTTGAAATGACAGAAATTAGTTGTGATATATAGTATAGAACTTAATGTCGTGGTGAGCCTCGCCTAAACTTGACCATGCTTAAAAGAGCTACTATTTAAACTTATCTTGCACATATAAATTATTATGAACAAACAGATTAATACACTTGTCAATGGCAGCCTCGCCAAAACATGACAACGCTTAATATGATTGAAAAATATATTGAAAGTAAATCACCTAATAAATCCTATAAAAGTCAGCTTATTACTCTAATTTAATACAAATGTAGAATCCCTATTAATCATAGATGCAAAATACACGGCACCGGCTTGTGTAAAATGTCGGCAATCTTGGCTTATGTATTTACAATCCGGTGAAAATACGGGCATAGTCCCTTTTTCATCAATTACCATATCCATAAGGTTTATATATCTTTTACCCCAATCTAATTTTAGACTTTTATTATAGGCAATTAACCCTTTATCAATTTCAGTTCTTTGCTTACAATAGTAGCTTTTATTGCGGTTATTGTAGAAAAAGCCATTACTAATGCCAAAACTCTTTACACCAAACACCCATACTTTACTACTGTCTATCAAGTATTTATCTTTTATCGTATTAAAAGCTTCTTTTGATAATTCTGAAAAGAATAGGTAATTCGCTTTTTTTACTTTTGCAGCTGCATTATTACATGCATCTAAACTATAAGCATAAGATATTTCTATATTACTGCCGTACTTTGACTCCAGTAACACATTTGCACCATCTCTTGCAAAACTATTACCGATAACCAAAATTTTTATTTTTTTATTATCTGTAAAATCACCTGTCATTTTTTCAATTCTATGATTATAGTTTGAATGCATGTTTTTGGTTATGTTTTTTGTGCTTAATTCTAATTCCGGTATATCGTGCAGCACACCTGATAAAGTATAGACCCTAAAAGCAAAAATAGTAGTAAATAAAAATGCACTACCGGTAACCAAAAGCAAAATACGTGTTGTAACCTTTTTTTTATTCCGAAAAGGCTGTTCTATTAAGTAAAAAGAGATGATAGAAAGTAAAACAATAATCAAAAAAAGAATACATGCTTGCAGAATAGTATATTTTTCAATAATAAAGTAACGTGTAAATGCTAATACTACCTGATGCCACATATATAGGCTGAAACTTATCATACCCAAACCAACCATTAATTTATTTTCAAGAAATTTAGATGCCAGAAAATCGTTTTGATTTGCAGAAATAAGAATGCTAAAACTTAATAATACAGTAACAATTAGCAACACATAGTTGGGTATGCCTACCTTAAACACCATTAAAGCTATTAATAAAACTAATTGCGGGAATGCGAATTTATTTTTTATTACATTATTTTTAAAGATAGCAGCACCAATACCACCAATAGCTAGCTCGAAAAAACGATAAGGTATGGCATAAAACTTTGATGGTGCAGCGCCAGGGAAAATGTATAGCAAAAAAGATGCTACTGTAAGTAGTATCAGTATTCTAAAAGCCAATACCGGTCGCTTTTTGCCCAATAACATAAATAAAATAGGGTAAAACAAATAGAACTGTTCTTCAATACCCAAGCTCCAAGTATGCATTAAGGGTTTGTATTCATTTACTACATCCCAATAATTTCGGGTTGTAATAAGTTGTAGTATATTATTAGAAAACGCATTTGTTGCAATAACAGACTGACTTAAGTTTTCCAAATCATCGGGCAACATTACATAGCAACCTATTGCCAATGCTATTAAATTCAAGAATAATACCAACGGTATTATTCTTCTTATCCTGCGTAAATAAAACTCTTTTAAAGAAAACCGACCTTCAGCTATTTCTTTAAATATAATTTTTGATATTAAGTAACCGCTTATTACAAAAAACACATCAACACCTAAATAGCCATTAGGTAAGTATCCGAAATGGAAACAAATAACTGCTAAAACGGCAATTGCCCTTAATCCTTCAATATCATTTCTATGTCCTTGTAAAGACACCCTACTTTCCATTATAAATGCTGCTATTTTTATGTTTTATTGGTTTCAAAGATTGATTATTAAATCCGTAATACAAAATATGATTTCCTTCATATTTGTACTTATACCAATAAATAAGTAAATACAAATATAAAACAGAGCTAAAATAATTATTGAATAGGATATTTAAAATTAAATAATTTAAATATGAAATTCCATAATGTTAATCCCGTAGGGATGATATTATTATAGCAAAATAGAATAAAAATGTTATAAAACCCTGAAAGTGTGACATTATTTGCCCATACATTATAAAATAATATCACCCTTTCAGGGTTTTGTGTTAATGAAATTGACATTTCCTATAATAATATCATCCTTTCAGGATTTTGAAAAATGAAAAAATGTTTTTTTAATAAGCTGCCCTGAACAGCTACAATTAATTTAAATATCCTATTCAACCTTAGAAAAAGAATGTAAACTAAACGATTATGCTAATTACATAATATACATTTCTACATCTCTTTCGGTAATCTTTTTATCACCCAGAATAATTAAACGCTCTACAGCATTACGTAGTTCTCTTATATTACCGGTCCAGTTATGCAATAACATTGCGTCTATTGCACTTTGTTCTATTTCTTTTTGTGGCTGATGGTATTCGTCGCTCAATTCTTTCATAAAATGTGCTATAAGTGCCGGAATATCCTCTTTCCTGTTGTTTAAAGACGGTACATGTATTAAAATAACGCTTAACCGATGGTAGAGGTCTAACCTGAATTTCTTTGCCTCCACCTCTTCTAATAAATTTTTATTGGTAGCTGCCAATACCCTTACATCTATTTTTATCTCCTTTTCTGCACCTATGCGTGTTATTTTACCTTCTTGCAATGCACGCAGCATTTTAGCTTGTGCATCAAGGCTCATATCACCTATTTCGTCTAAAAACAAAGTACCACCGCTTGCTTGTTCAAATTTGCCTATTCTTTGTTTTATAGCCGATGTAAAAGACCCTTTTTCATGTCCAAAAAGTTCACTTTCTATTAGCTCAGATGGTATTGCAGCACAGTTTACTTCTATTAAAGGGCAATTGCTCCGGTTGCTTAATTCATGAATACGCCTTGCTACCAACTCTTTCCCAACTCCGTTTTCACCGGTAATAAGTACACGTGCATCTGTGGGTGCTACTTTGGCTATTGTTTCATTTATTCGGTTCATACTTTCGCTGTTACCTATCATTTCTGCCCCTCGTGATATGCGTTTGCGTAGTTGCTTTGTTTCCGTTACCAAAGATTTTTTATCCATGGCATTTCTTATGGTTATCAGCAAGCGGTTTAAATCGGGTGGTTTCGAAATATAGTCGTAAGCACCTTTTTTAACTGCATCTACTGCAGTTTCAATATTACCATGCCCGCTAATAACAATAAATGGCGTATCGGGTCGTTCTTGTCTGGCTATCTGTAATACTTCAAGCCCATCCATACGCGGCATTTTAATATCGCATAAAATGCAATCATAATTCGTATCTTTTATCTTTTTTGCTCCTTCCGCCCCGTCAATGGCTACATCAACTGTAAAGCCCTCCAGCGACAATATATCGCTTAAAGTATTACGTATGGCTCTTTCATCATCAATAACAAGAATTGTTTGTGGCATATTTTATTTTATTTAAAAATTAAGGCTTTTAGAAGCTATTGCACAAAAATAAAAAGATTAGTAAGAAAATAAGAAAAACAAAACATTAAGTTTAAAATCATATTAAATATAAACTAATGCATCTGTTTTTCTTGTTAAAATCAATAGAAAACCCAATATATTTAAAGCAATATAGCTTTATTTGGCATAATTTGCCGCTTTATAGAAGTTCTATTTTAGGCAAAACTTATTTATATAAATGACCTCACAATTAAAGTGTATTACTTATTTACTATTCATTTTATTTTCAGTAAGCGCATCTGCTCAAAATAAATTTACGGTCAGTGGTACAATAAAAGATAAAAAAACCGGTGAAGCGCTAATAGGTGCTACCATAAGAGATGTAGAAAAAGCTGCCAATGGTGCTGCTACCAACGAATACGGGTTTTATTCGCTTACACTGCCGGCAGGTACTTATAAGTTACAAATAGACTATATAGGGTTTAAGCAGCAGCAATTAACAGTTGTATTAGATAAAAAAACAAGCCTGGACATTGCCCTTGAGCCAGGAGATAATGAACTGAAAGAAGTTACAGTAAGCAGCAAAGCAAACAATATACGACAGGCACAAATGGGTGTTGAAAAACTAAACATTAAAGATATTAACCTACTTCCGGTGCTTTTTGGCGAAAAAGATGTAATGAAAACAATACAATTATTACCCGGTGTAGAACCCGCAAGCGAAGGCGGAAGCGGTTTTTATGTAAGAGGTGGTGCCGCAGACCAAAATCTTATTTTATTAGACGAAGCTGTAGTTTATAATCCGTCTCACTTATTTGGCTTTTTCTCTACTTTTAATTCCGATGCATTAAAAGATGTTACTATTTATAAAGGTACTGCTCCTGCTCAATATGGTGGCAGGCTTTCTTCTGTGCTTGATGTGAAAATGAATGAGGGTAACGACCAAGAATATCATGTAAGTGGTGGCATTGGTCTTATATCTTCTAAAATTAATATTGAAGGCCCGATTGTAAAGGACGAGGGTTCGTTTTTAATTACTGCCAGAAGAACGTATGCAGATGTATTTCTTAAATTGTCGAGCGACACTACATTAAAGAAAAGCAAACTCTATTTTTATGACTTAAACACAAAATTAAATTACAAATTATCTAAAAAAGACAGAATTTACCTTTCCGGTTATTTTGGACAAGATGATTTAGGGGTAGGTACTTTTTTTGGTATTAATTGGGGTAATGCAACAGGTACTTTACGTTGGAATCACCTGATAAATGATAAACTGTTTTCAAATACCTCTCTTATTTTAAGCGATTACAGTTATGATATTAATATTAATGCTACCGGCATTTCTGCTACTATACATTCCGAAATATTAGATTGGAATTTAAAAGAAGAGTTAGAATATTTTGCCAACCCCGATAATACTGTAAAATTCGGTATCAGTTCTATTTATCATACCATAACACCCGGCTCTATAACAGGGTCAGGAATAACAAGTAATACACAACCAAATAAATTAGCTTGGGAAAATGGAATTTATATTTCTGATAACTGGAAAGCATCAAAAAGATTGAATATAGATATAGGTATGCGTTTAAGTACATTTTCGGTTTTGGGTGGCTCCAATATCTACGACCTGAATGCTGATGGCAGTATTAAAGATACCTTACACTATGGCAGCGGTCAAATTGTAAAGACTTACTTTATACCGGAACCAAGACTTTCAGGTAGTTTTATGCTTAACGAAATGTCTTCAATAAAAGCAGGTTATACCCGTAATGCACAATACATGCATTTAATATCTAACTCTAACGCCACCAATCCTACCGATAAATGGGTAGCTACCAACAACATTATACAACCTGAAATTGCTGACCAAATTACAATCGGTTATTTCCGTAGTCTTAAAAACGAACATTATGAATTTAGTGTAGAGAGTTATTATAAAAATATGCAAAATCAAGTTGACTACAGGGACAACGCAAATATTTTAAATAACAGTGCTATAGAGCCGGAATTATTATTCGGGCAGGGCAGAGCTTATGGATTAGAGTTTTTATTTAGAAAAAAGGTAGGTAAATTCAGTGGTTGGCTATCTTATACCTTATCTCGCAGCGAAATACAAATTAATGGTATCAATAATAGTAAATGGTATCCGAGCAAGCAAGACAGAACACACGATATATCGTTGGTAGGCATTTATAAACTGTCTGACAAATGGACATTATCTGCCGATTTTGTGTATTATACCGGCAATGCGGTAACCTTTCCGAGTGGTAAATATCAGGTTGGCAATCAGGTTTATTTTTACTATACCGACCGTAATGCTTACAGAATGCCGTCGTATAACCGCTTAGATTTTGGTGCTACCAAGCAATTAAAGAAGCACAAACACTACACATCAGAACTTACTTACAGTCTTTATAATGTATATGGCAGAGAAAATCCATATTTTATAAGGTTTGAAACAGACCCTAACAATGTAAATAAAACACAAGCCGTACAAACATCTTTATTCAGATGGGTTCCATCTATATCTTATAACTTCAAATTTTAATTTTTTTTAGAATGAAACAAATTCAATTTATATTAATAATCATGCTATTTACTTTTGTAAGTTCTTGCCAAAAAGTGATACATGTAAATTTAAATGCCGCATCTCCTCAATTTGTAATTGAGGCAAATATTGAAGATTCTGTACCTAATTACCAAGTTGTAATTACTAAAAGTGTAAGTTTTGAGCAAGATAATATTTTTCCGGCTGTTAGCGGTGCTTTAGTACTTATTACAGACAGCAATAATAACCATATAGATACTTTAAAAGAGATAGCCGCAGGTATCTACCAAGTTACTGCAAGTAGAATACCAAGTACGGGTATTACTTACCAATTATATATAAATACCGGTGGTACCGTTTTTACAGCAACATCTACAATGCCACAAAAAGTATATTTAGATTCTATTACAGTGCAAAAATCTCCATTTAGAGGTAACCTTCAATTTGTACCAGTCTATCGAGACCCAGTAGCCAAAGGCAATAGCTATCATTTTATTGAATATGTAAACGGTGTAGCAGGTGATGGCATTTATGTAAGAAACGATAATTTAGTAAATGGTCAGGTAGCTACCCAACCATTAGGTGGCGGAGGCATAAAAAGCGGTAGTGGTCCGAACGGTAGTGTTGCATCTGGCGATATTGTACAAATAAGTTTGCAATGTATAGATGTAAATGTGTATGAATATTATTTCACCTTAAGCCAAGTTACAAATCAGAATTCGGCTACACCGTCAAACCCTAAAAGTAATATTAATGGTGGTGCATTAGGCTATTTTAGTGCGCATACTGCCAGCACAAAAACGATAATTGTGCCATAAATATATTTAGATTTTTATTTGTGCGAAAAATAAATTGAAACTTTATGCAGTGGTATAAAAATTATTTTTAAAACTAACTACCTTTGCACTGTTTTCAAAAATATTGAATTTACATTTAATAATACTTAATAAAAAACAAAATTAAAATGGCTAAAATTAAAGTCGCAAATCCCGTTGTGGAGCTTGACGGAGACGAAATGACACGAATCATTTGGAAATATATTAAGGAGAAATTAATTCTACCTTACTTAGATGTTGACATTAAATATTTTGACCTTGGTATAGAGTATCGTGATGCTACTAACGACCAGGTTACTATCGATTCTGCAAACGCTATTAAACAATATGGTGTAGGTATTAAATGTGCCACTATTACTCCGGACGAAGCCAGAGTTGAGGAGTTTAAATTAAAGCAAATGTGGAAAAGCCCTAATGGTACTATCCGTAATATTTTAGACGGTACTGTGTTTAGGGAGCCGATTGTTATGAGTAATATTCCTCGTTTGGTTCCTAACTGGACAGCACCTATTTGCATTGGTCGTCATGCTTTTGGAGACCAATACCGTGCTACCGATTTCGTAACAAAGGGTGCAGGAAAACTTACAATTAAATTTGAAGGTGCCGATGGTAAAGTAATTGAACACGAAGTATATAATTTTAAAGGTGATGGCGTTGCTTTGGCAATGTATAATACCGATGAGTCAATATATGGTTTTGCCCGTGCTTGTCTTAATATTGCATTACAAAAGAAATGGCCTTTATACTTTTCTTCAAAAAATACGATATTAAAAAAATATGACGGTCGTTTCAAAGATATTTTTCAGGAAGTTTATGAAAATGAATTTGCTGCCGAATACAAAAAAAATAATATTACTTACGAACATCGCCTTATTGATGATATGGTTGCCAGTGCATTGAAATGGAACGGTAATTTTGTATGGGCTTGTAAAAACTATGACGGTGATGTGCAAAGTGATACAGTAGCACAAGGTTTTGGTTCTTTAGGTTTAATGACATCGGTATTAATAACACCCGATGGCAATACTATGGAAGCAGAAGCTGCACACGGCACTGTAACACGCCATTATCGCGACCACCAAAAGGGCAAGCCTACATCTACCAACCCAATTGCATCTATCTATGCTTGGACGCGTGGTTTAGCCTTCCGCGGTAAATTAGATAACAACCAAGAATTAATTAATTTCTGTAATGCATTAGAGGAAGTTTGTGTAGAAACAGTAGAATCCGGCAAAATGACCAAAGATTTAGCTGTTTGTATTCATGGCAATAGTGTAACACATGGTAAAGATTATCTTTATACTGAAGAGTTTTTAGAAGCTCTTGATGAAAATTTGAAAAAGAAATTAGCTTAATATTCTTTTTTCTATAATTATAAAGCCTTTTATGCATTATGTATAAAAGGCTTTATAATTTAATTTATAGATATAAATTGATTATGGGTATGTGGTAACAGCAAAACAAGTCATCATTGGCAGTTTCTATGAATACGTTCGTGGAAGGGGCTTTAATATTTGTTCGCGATGCCTGCGTTGCGGAACATGGCGAACAAATGGAGCAGTAATTGATATAGACATACAAAATACAGATAAACTTATTGAAGGCTTTTTGTAAAGTATTAGGCATGTAACTCCCTTTAAAAAATATTTAGTATGGAAAAACAAAATATAATTATTTATAACACAATAGATGGCAAAACCTCTGTTTCTCTTTTGGCAAAGGATGGAAAGGTGTGGATGAACCAAAACCAATTATCCGAACTTTTTGACACCTCTAAGCAAAATATCAGTCTACATATAAGTAATATATTGGAAGACAATGAGTTAGATGCAAATTCAGTTGTCAAGGATTACTTGACAACTGCATCCGACGGCAAGAATTATAATGTTACATTTTATAGTCTTGATATGATATTGGCAATTGGTTTTAGGGTGAGAAGCAAACGAGGCACTCAATTTCGTCAATGGGCAAACAGAAATTTGAAGGAGTACATGATAAAAGGATTCATGATGGATGACGAACGTTTGAAAAACCCAGATGGAAGATATGATTATTTTGACGAACTATTAGCAAGAATTAGGGATATAAGGGCTTCTGAAAAAAGGTTTTACCAAAAAATACGCGACCTTTTTGCTTTAAGCAGCGATTATGATGCTACGGATAAAGCCACCCAAATGTTTTATGCCGAAACACAAAACAAAATTCTATATGCCATAACAGGTTATACAGCAGCAGAAATTATTGCAAATCGTGCAGATGAAAACAAACCTAATATGGCTCTTACAAATTGGAAAGGAAATGTGGTACGAAAACAAGATATTTACATTGCAAAGAATTATCTTTCTGATGATGAAATGGATAGCCTTAACCGTTTTATATCTGTATTTTTAGAAACTGCTGAATTAAGAGCAAAAAACAGACATGATATTACTATTGAATTTTGGAGAAACAACATAGATAAAATTATACAATTAAACGATAAAATTTTATTGCAAAATGCAGGTAAAATTAGTCATCCTGAAATGGAGAAAATTGTAGAAGAAAAATATATGCAATTCGACAAAAAAAGAAAAAATATAGATGCCATTGCAGCAGATGAAGAAGACGATAAAGAATTAAAACAATTGGAAACAAAAATCAATGATTTAAAGCAATGAAAACACCAAATAATAATATACCAAAATTGCGGTTCCCTGAATTTAATGATGAATGGAAATTATTTAAATTTGATGCGTTTTTTGTTGAACGAAAAGAGCCGGTAAAAGCTATTTAATTCAATTTCTATATATAAGTTTAAAAGGCTTATCTTAACATTAGGTGTAATGATTTATATTAAGAAATACTGTGTTTTATAAATTTATTTTGGATGTGTGGTAACAGCAAAACAAGTCATCATCGGTAGTTTCTATGAATACGTTCGTGGAAGGGGCTTTATTTCGCAATGCCCGCCTTGCGGAGCATTGCGAAATAAATGGACGATATGACATATCAAAAAAGATATGACCTATCGTGTTATCTATTCCTTCACCACCCTCCTCCTTACTCGCTCCCCATCTTCATATACCACCTCTACAATATAAATGCCTTTTTGTAGGTTGCTTATATCAATTGTTTCTTTATTACCTGTTATGGTATGTATTCCTGTCATGGTGAGCCCTGCCAATGGCAATCCTGTCATGGTGAGCCCCGCCGAACCACGACAGGAATACATACCATTACAATTTTGTACACGCCCTACCATATCATAAACATCTACACTGCACCCTGCAGCTCCTTCTATGGTTAGGTTGCCGGTGGTAGGGTTGGGGTATAGATGTAGTGCCGTTACCGGTGCAGGGTCGTTTACGCCTGCTTTCCATACATATACTACAACGGTATCGTAGCTGTGGCCACAAATATTAAGTTCTATTACATAGTGTGTTGTGGTTAAGGGTTTTACTTTTATGCCGGCAACATTACTGTCTATAAGCACTCCATTGGCATACCAGTAGCAGGGCAGGTAGCCGGTACCTGTGCCTATAAGCACGCTGTCACCACCGGGGGGTATTACCTTATCCGGCCCCGCATTTGCTACAGCACTTGTTGCTGTTACACTCACATCATCTATTAAATAATAGGCATGTAATGCAGCACCGTGCGCATTACTTGGCAAAAGCGAAGTATGTGCATTGTCAAAGAAATTACCTATTGTTATAAATTTTTCTGTGCCGTTGGCTACAAAACTGCCTTCTATCTTAGTCCAGTTAGTGGTATCGGTTATAATGCTGTCTGTATATACCTGTGGGGTATATTGGGTATGCACATAACCGCATTCGGTAGTAGTGTCAATGCTGCCGTCATCAAAATAAGCACCTATATGGTTGCATCCATTACCGCTATAATGGGTATTTACAACGTAAAAACTAACACAATAAGCTTGCCCTGCTGTTAAGGTTTGGCTTAAACGCCCTTGTAAGTAGTATCTATAAGAATGCCCTAATCCCAAATCTTCATACATAATCATCATCATCATACCGTTTCCTGTTCTTGGGTAATGATTCCAGAATGTACCAAGTGGTACAGTGGCATTCCCTGACGGGTCAATTGTTAAATTATCG
>CAIYTT010000099.1 GCA_903929195.1 uncultured Bacteroidota bacterium | reverse complement strand
TTGATGAAATACGAAATATTACTACCGATAAAAAATTAAAATACCTTGCGTTATTAGAGGAAATAGCTATTTACGCAAAAAACTCTTCGGTAATAAGGGAACATGCTATACATCTTTTCAAATTTCATTTCTTTTATGTGTATGGCAACAATCCAATATCTTTAGCATTCTGGAATAATGTAGGTGGTAATAAAGAGAAAGAAAAAGAAGGGTGGAGTTATCAAAATATTTTTGCTAAAATATGCGAAAAAAATATTATAAAATAATGCCAATTAATGAAGATGATTTGCTAAATAATTATATAAAAGAGACTAAGATTTAGTTGTATATTTTATAATGATGTATATTTAAAATGATTCTTAGTATAACTTCATTCATTTTATTTGAATTCTGTTTCTTTAAATAATTTAATTGAAACTATCTACATTTTTAACCTTTTTACACAAAAAAAGTAATTTAAATTGCGGTAGCTAAAATTCAGAGGACTTTTCCATTTTCTGATACAACATAACTATGCATAATTACGATTGGTTGATTGACCGTTTAGATTCTTTTATCCGTAAATATTACGCTAATAAAGTAATAAGAGGCACACTCGTTTTTTTTACCTGCTTATTGTTTTATATACTTGCAGTTAGTGTAAGCGAATATTATTTATTTCTTCCGGTATGGGTAAGGCTTGTTATTGTAACCGTATTTATTGGTTTAGGTTTCGTTGCTCTTATTGGTTGGGTAGTAATACCCTTATCAAAAATGGCGAGCTTAGGTAAAGTTATTTCTCACGAGCAGGCTGCAAAAATTATAGGAACACATTTTCCCGAAGTAAGCGATAAATTACTTAATATATTACAGCTTAAAAGACATCCTGACAATACAGCAAGCAGGGAATTGGCAGAAGCAAGTATCAATCAAAAAATCGGTCAACTATCTGTTGTGCCAATTTCATCGGCAATTGATTTTAGAAAAAATAGAAAATACCTGCCTTTTTTATTACCCTTATTACTTATTGCAGTATTTATTTTGGTAGCTGCACCCAAAATATTCAGCGAAAGTAGTTCCCGACTTTTGCAACCTACTAAACCGTTTCAAAAGCCTGCCCCTTTTCAGTTCCTAATAAAAAACAGTTCATTAATTGCAGTTAGAAATTCTGATTTCACTATATCGATTGAAACAAAAGGGAATGCCTTACCTGCCGATGTTTTTATGGCAATAGACGGTAATGATAAAGTACTGATGCAAGCATTAGAAAATCATTGTTTTCAATATACATTTAGAAATGTTACAGACAATTTGAATTTCCAGTTTTATGCTGCCGGTTATTATTCAGAAACGTATACACTAAAAATTGTACAAAAACCGGTTTTAAAAGCATTTAAAGTACAAATAAATTATCCGCAATATACGGGTAAAAAGAACGAACAACGCAATAGCCTTGGTGATATGACCTTACCCGTAGGTACTACTGTTAGTTGGGGCTTAGCCACAGAACATACCGATGATGCAACAATTCATTTTGGAGCCGGTAGCCCAATACATTTAATAAAGAACACCACTGATTTTGTATATCAATATCGGTTTTTAAATGATACAAATTATACTATTTCTTTAAGTAATAAGGAATCTGCTATTGCAGACAGCTATAATTATCAGGTTCAAGTAATACCCGACCAATATCCGGTAATACAAATGCAACAATTTAAAGACTCGGTTAGCGGTAAACAAATATTACTAACAGGTACCGTTGGCGACGACTATGGCATCAATAAAGTATCTTTCAATATTGAAGTTTCTGCACAGAATAAAACACTATTAAAACAGAGTTATCCATTAAAAGTAGCAAGTGGGTTATTAACTACTTTCCAGCATTATTTCGATATTGAATCGCTTAATTTAAAACCGGGACAGAAATTGTCTTATTTTATTGAGGCTTGGGACAATGACGGGGTTCATGGTAGTAAAGCTTCTCGCAGCGATGTATTGACATTTCAGATGTATGATGAAAAAGAAATTGATTCTGCAATCAATGAAAATTCAAAACAAATAAATTCAGGTTTAAGTAACAGTGCCGAAAAAACAAAACAATTATTAACCGACTATAAGGACATGCAGACAAAAATGCTGCAAAGTGAAAATATGGACTGGGAGCAGCAACAATCTTTGCAAGAAATGCTAAAAAAACAAATGGAATTAAAAACCCAAATAGAAAATGTAAAACAACGATTTGAAGAACAAGTGCAACAAAGTGAACAAAAAAAGTATAGCGATGAGGTAAGGGAAAAGCAAAAGGAATTAGAAAAACAAATGGACAATCTGCTGAATGCAGAGTTGAAAGAGGAAATGAAGAAACTGCAAGAATTAATGCAGAAATTGAATAAAGAACAAGCTGTAGAATCTATGAAACAAATGCAGCAAGATAATAAGCTGTTTAAAATGGATATGCAGCGAATGCAGGAGTTGATGAAAAAGTTAGAGATGCAAATGAGAATGGAAGATTTAGCTAACAAGATGGATGAACTTGCAAAAAAAGAAAACGAATTAAGCAAAGCAACAGATAGTGGCAAAAAAAGTGATGATGCCATAAATAAAGAACAAAAAGAACTGAAAGATAAGTTTGACAAGGCAATGAAAGAAGACCTTAAAGAACTTGAAAAAGAGGCTAAAGACACAAAACAAGAAAAAAGTCTTGACGAGCCCAAGGAAAAAGGGGAAGAAGCGGAAAAAGAAATGAAACAGAGTGAGCAAAATATGGGGCAAAAGCAAAAAAGTAAAGCAAGTAAGTCTCAAAAAAAAGCTTCTGAAAAAATGAGTGAAATGGCACAGTCGTTGCGTAAAAACTCCGGTGATATGAACCCTGACCAAATTAACATAGACATAAAAGCTACACGCCAAATATTATCTAATCTTATAAGACTATCATTCGACCAAGAAGACCTGATGCAGAAAGTAAAAACAACATCTACATCCAGTCAGGCTTATATTACAAATCAAGATGAGCAAAATAGATTGCACAATAATTCTAAAATGATACGCGATAGTTTGTTTGAATTAAGTAAACGACTAACAAAACTTTCAACCGGAATAAATAAAGAAACTACCGATTTGGAATATAATATGAAACTGGCAGTAGATAATTTAGAAAATAGGGTAATTGGTAATGCCGTTAGTAACGAACAATATGTAATGACGCATACTAATAATCTTGCATTAACACTAAATGAAGTTCTTGCCAATTTAATGCAAATGCAAAATGAATCAAAAACACCCGGAGCCGGTTCGTGTAATATGCCCGGTGGCAAACGCCCGAAACCCGGAGTGGGACAACAAATGAGCGACATAATTACCGAGCAACAGCAATTAGGCAATGCCATGCAACAAATGAAACAAAAAAATGGCAAAAAACCGGGTGGCAAAGAAGGCGAAAAACCGGGGCAGGGTAATAAACAGGGCGATGGTAAAGGTAATGGACAGAGTGGGGGGCAGAACGGTGGTGCTAATGGTGAAGAGGGTGAAAATAATTCTGAAAATGGAGATGCGGAACAATTGGCAAGGCTGGCAGAACAACAATCGCAGTTGAGGAGGAAAATTCAGGAACTAAGTAGCCTATTAAACAGTAAAGGTTTAGGTAATGCCAAAGAATTAAAAGAGATTGCCGATAAAATGAATAAAACGGAAACAGACCTTGTAAACCGTAAATTGACCAGTGAATTGTTTCAAAGGCAACGAGAAATAGAAACAAGGTTATTAGAAACAGAAAAAGCACTTAGACAGCAGGAGCAAGATGATAAAAGAGCATCGAACAGTGCTAAAGAAATAAGTAGACCAGTACCACCGCAACTTTTAAAATATCTTGCCGACCAAAAGCAATTATTAGAACTATATAAAACCGTGCCACCCCAGCTAAAACCGTATTATAGAGATATGGTAGAACAATATTTTCAAATTATAGGAAATAAAAAATAATATATACGCTTGTTAGTTACTCAAAAAGTACAAACATGACGCTATTTTATTACGGAATATTATCTTATTAATTCAAACTAAACATATAGCCGTCCTTCCGGATTTTCCGCAGGGAATCCGGAAGTAAGAATGAACTCCTATGAAGGCATTTACTTGACAAAGCTAAATGAAAGTAATTAAATTCTTAGCGATTTACCAATTCATTTAAATCAGTTCTTTGAATACGTTCATATAACGGTTTTTATTGCTACTTCCAGATGCCCGCTTCGCAGAACATCTGGAAGAACGGATAGTTTGTAAATTTATAAGTTATAATGATATTCAGAATTATATTTCTTTGTCTTTAATTTCCTAGTTCTTTCTGATTCCCTGCGGAAAATCCGGAAGAACGGGCAAAGATACTATAAAACATAGTAACTTTGTATGATGTAGTTGTTTGTTTGTGAAAACACCAACAAAGGCACAAAAAAACGACCGTAAAATGGGAAAAATAACGAATGAAATAGTAGAAAAAGCCTATGAAGTAGCAAAGGACTTTTACCACAACAGAATTACGCTTAAACAGGCACAAGACATTCTTGTAAAAGACGGAATGAATGAAAATTCTGCAATGGACTATATTTACAATTATTCAAATCTCATTCAAGGCAAACTTTTCACACGGACAACAAATACATACGGAACAGACTACTATTTGAAAAAAATCTATGAAGAAAGCGGACAAGCAGGACTTCAATACGCTTTAATTTCACTTTCTCAACATATAGACTATTATGAAGAAAAATCTGGGGCTTCTGTCAAACAACGTAGAGAAATTTATGACAAATACTTCAAATTGTTAGACAAAAAACCTGAATTAACAGTGTTCCCAGACGAAGTTGACGAAAACGTAAAATACGCAGAAGGAAAAACAAAAACAGTTCTTGTAAACAGTTATGAACGAAATCAAGTTGCAAAACAAAAATGTATAGAACATTATGGTGCTTTTTGTCAAGTTTGTAATTTTGACTTTGGAATAATATATGGCGACATCGGCAAAGACTTTATACACGTTCACCATGTTGTTGACATTGCGACAATCGGAAACGAATATTCGGTTGACCCAATTAAAGACTTGATACCTGTTTGTCCAAACTGCCATTCTATGCTTCATAAAAAGAAGCCAGCATATTTAATTGACGAATTAAAAGAAATGATGAAATAAAAACTACTGTTAACAGCACCTATAAGAAATTGGCGATTCAGTGGTTAAATGAACATTTGTGCTTCGTATCAAGTTACTGTCCATTCTTCCAGATTTCCCGCAGGGAATCCGGAAGTGAGAATGAATTCCTTCTCGTTTCTTGAAAAACTCCCGGTTTGTAACCGGAATCAAAGATACAAAGCCATATTCATAGCAATACTGTATGAAGTAAGCTATTTTTCTAAATCTCCAACACAAATTGTATTGAATAATTATAATTAAACAGATAAGCTAAAATTACACAAAAAACACCCTTACTCAAACCCATACCCACCAACCCCCGCACCAACAAACCACCCATGAAATGGTGCAATTAAATCTTAAAACGCACTAATAAATTAAATACCTTACACCCAAACCGCATTAGGTTACAAAAAAAAACTGCACACTATCAGTACGAAATGAGCAATTAATGAGCAGTTTTGTTTTTACAAGTGCATCATTATCAATAAATTAAAAAAAATAAACTGCCCAAAAAAAATTTAGTTATAAATGGGAAGTTATCCATTTGCATCTTTTTTAAGCCATTTAATGAAGGAAATTTTTAATGTAATTGATAAGTCCTAATATAGTTTTTAGCTATAAAGTTTATTTGAATTATTAGCTGATTAAAATCACTAATTGTAGTGAGATAAGTCATATTATGTATATATAGTTGGTAATAATTTTGTAAACAGCTATTTTTAAGAACTTCATTTAAATGGAAAATAAAGAACAAGCAATAGAAGAAGAAATTTTAATCAATTTTGAAAAAAAAATTGAAAATGGAGATAGTATAGAACCGAAAGATAAAATGCCGGATGGTTACAGAAAGCATTTAATAAGGCAAATATCTCAACATGCCCATTCGGAGGTTATTGGTATGCAGCCGGAAGGTAACTGGATAACCAGGGCCCCCACGTTAAGAGCAAAACAAATTTTACTTGCCAAAATACAAGACGAAGGCGGACATGGCTTATACCTTTATGGTGCAGCAGAAACATTAGGTATTTCGCGTAGCGAACTGATAGAACAATTACATACCGGAAAGGCAAAATACTCTAATATATTTAATTATCCGGCACTTACTTGGGCAGACATTGGCGCAATAGGTTGGTTGGTAGATGGGGCTGCAATTGTAAATCAGGTGTCGTTGCAGCGTACATCTTATGGACCATATAGCCGTGCAATGGTACGAATTTGTAAAGAAGAGAGTTTCCATCAGCGACAAGGTTATGAGATTATGGCTAAAATGATGGCAGGTACCAAAGAACAGCAAGAAATGGCACAAGATGCAATGAACCGATGGTGGTGGCCGTCTTTAATGATGTTTGGACCTCACGACAGTTCTTCGCCAAATAGTGGCAATGCCTTTAAATGGAAAATAAAAAGACATTCAAACGATGAACTGCGTCATAAATTTATTGACAAAACCGTGCAACAAGCACAAGTAATAGGCTTAACGATACCCGATAAAGACTTGAAATGGAACGAAAAAACGGGGCATTACGAACATGGTGCTATTAACTGGTACGAGTTTCATAAGGTAATTGCCGGTAATGGCCCCTGCAATAAGCAACGAATGGAACACCACATAAAAGTACATAACGATGGTAAATGGGTAAGAGAGGCAGCCGAAGCTCACAGATTAAAAAAAGAAAGACAAAACTAAAAAATATAAAATTTATATAAAATGATAACGGATACGCAATTAGAATTATGGGAGGTTTTTATGCAAAGTAAGCCGGGTGCTAATTATATTCATGCCGGTAGTGTACATGCATCAGACAAAAGTATGGCTTTACAAAATGCAAGGGATACTTATTCTCGCCGTGGTGAAGGAACAAGTATATGGGTGGTACCTGCAAGTGCAATCGTGGCATCGAACCCGGACGATAATGATTTATTTTTTGACCCCGCAAACGATAAAGTTTATAGACACCCTACTTTTTATGTAATGCCAAAAGATGCTAAAGCAATATAAAAATAAAAATTATGACAGAACAACATTTATATAATTATTGCCTTAGAATGGGCGATAATGCACTTATACTCTCATACCGGCTTAGTGAATGGTGTTCTAATGCACCTATGCTTGAGGAAGACTTGGCACTTACAAATTTTGCTTTAGACCTGATAGGCAGGGCACAGGCAATACTTAAATATGCATCTGAATTGCAAGGTGGCGTAAAAACAGAAGATGATTTGGCTTATAGAAGAGGAGAGAGAGAATATTATAATCATTTGATTACAGAATTGCCTAACGGAGATTTTGCCCAAACAATGGTAAGACAATTATTTATTAGTGCATTTGAGTTTTACTTTTTTACAGAACTGCAAAAGAGTACCAATGTTACCCTATCGGCAATAGCAGCAAAAACATTAAAAGAGGTAAAATACCATTTAATGCATGCCACAGATTGGGTAATAAGATTAGGAGACGGTACCGCAGAAAGCCATAAAAGAATGCAAGATGCAATAAATTATTTATGGATGTTTACCGGCGAACTTTTTGAAATGGACTTAATAGACACTGTATTAATAGAAAAAGGGGTAGGGGTAGATTTAATGTTGTTGCAACCTAAATGGCACAGACATATACAACAAGTAATGTACGATGCTACACTGCTAATACCCGAAGAAGGATTTATGCAAACAGGCAGCAGGAAAGGAATACATACCGAATATTTGGGGCATATATTATCTGAAATGCAATACTTGCAACGCACATATCCCGATGCTATTTGGTAAGCAATAACCCACAAATTAATGTTTTAGGGAAAGATATAACAAATGATATGATGCAATTACATACGTCATATCATTTGTTATTATGGCGTTGTTCTAATAAATTACATCTGTTCGTTTAATTCCCTTTTACCTGATAAAAGGTAAATAACAGCCATACGTATTGCAACACCGTTTTCAACCTGATTCAATATTATAGATTGTTTACTGTCGGCAACATCCGAGAATAATTCTACCCCTCTGTTAATTGGACCGGGGTGCATTATGATTATTTTTTTTGATAAGCTATCTAATAAATCTTTACTTATGCCATAATATAACGAATATTCTCGCAGAGTAGAAAAGAGTGGTTTTTGCATTCTTTCTAATTGTATTCTTAAAATATTTGCTACATCGCACCATTCCAACGCTTTTTTAATATTGTACTCTACTAAAACACCTAAAGATGCTATATGTTTAGGAATAAGAGTAGGAGGCCCGGCAACCATCACATCAGCCCCTAATTTTAATAAGCAATAAATATTACTTAACGCAACACGACTATGCATAATATCACCAATAATAGCTACTCGTTTACCTTTTACCGACCCCAATTTTTCCCGTATAGAAAAAGCATCAAGCAGAGCTTGTGTAGGGTGTTGATTTATTCCATCGCCGGCATTAATAATTCCCGCATCAATATGTTGCGATAAAAACCAAGGGGCACCACTTGCAGAGTGTCTCATAACAACCATATCAACCTTCATAGCAAGTATATTATTTACGGTATCAATTAGTGTTTCCCCTTTTGAAACTGAAGAACCGGATGCAGAGAAGCTTATTGTTTCGGCACCAAGTCTTTTTTCAGCCAGTTCAAAAGAAATACGAGTACGAGTTGAATTTTCAAAAAATATATTTGCAATAGCAGTATCACGCAAAGTAGGTACTTTTTTTATAGGTCTGTTTAGTACCAGTTTAAAGTTATCGGCAGTTTTAAATATTTGTTCAATATCTTCAACTGTTAGTTCATTTATACCCAATAAGTGTTTTACAGAAAGCGGCATGTATTAATTTTTGTTACTAATTTTTAGCGATACTAATAATTTTTAAAAATACTAAAACTTTAAGATTTTTCAATCATGGCAACTTCATCTTTACCATCTTTTTCTTGCCAATACACTATAACTTTCTGTGTTTGTATGGTATCAACAGTTAAACCTACATAATCGGGTTCAATTGGCAATTCACGGTTAAATCTTCGGTCTATTAAAGTAAGTAACTCCACTTTTTTAGGTCTGCCAAAATCTATTAAAGCATCCATAGCACTCCTTATTGTTCTGCCTGTATAGAGTACATCATCAATAAGTATTACTGTTTTATCTTGTATGCTAAACGGTATATGTGTATCCGAAGGTAGATGAATATTGTTGTTATGGTAATCATCTCTGTAAAAAGTGATATCAATTTTGCCATATTCAATCGGTTTATTCCCAATTATTTGTTTTACTAATTTCACAATCCTGTCAGACAAGTAAATGCCACGCGGTTGAATACCAATAATAACAGTATTATGGAAGCCCACATGATTTTCAATTAATTGATGTGCAAGCCTATGTAGAGTTAAATTAAGCTTTTTACTGTCGAAAAGGGTTTTTACCATAAATAATTTTGCTGCAAAATTAATTATAGTAAGCGGTTTTACGAATTATTAATGAAAAAATGTTTTTATTTAAAGGTAGGATAAATAGAAAGTTATACTTTCGCTTAGGTTTAAATACTAAAATAAATGATTGAAATAGTTCCTGTAATGAAACAAGTTAATGAATTGTTTGATGTATATGCCGATGCTCTTGAACGTTTTGATGCAAAAGCAATGGCATTTTTATATCAACCGCCATGTATATTGCTAAGCGATGATGCTACTACTGTTTTTAATGAATACAGTAAATTAGAAGGCTTTTTTAATCAAGGTGTTTCTTTTTACAGGCAATTTGGTATAGCAAATGTGAAACAAGAGATTTGGAGCAAACATAATTGGACGGGTAAAATTGTAAAAGTAAAGGTGAGATGGAGATATGCAGATATAAACAACTTACCTATTTACACTTGTGATTATGAATACGTATTGAAGACAGATAAAAATAATCATCTTAAAATTGTAATGTCTGTATCTTTAAATGAGCGAGAAAAAATGGAAGAATGGCAAAAAACTAAAAAAAGCACGAAATAAAATTTTAAATAGATTTTGAATTTCTTATTATAATTATATTTTAATTGATACATTCATTTTTTGATTAAATGCAAAGTAAAAAAAATACATTTTTTAAAATAATTGTATATATAGCCTATACGTTTTATATTTTATTTGGTTTGGTTTGGTTGATGACCAATTTTCTCACGTCCAAGCATTTAAATATTTGGGCTATGTTGATAATCGTAATTTTTTCAGTAATAGCATATCTAAGAAATAAATTAGCCAATTTAATAGCGGGTGTAATTTCCATGTTTTTTTCCTTTTATCTATTAATGGGAGTAGCTAGTAATTTTAATTTAATGGTAAAAGGAGCTATATATGATGGTATGGTAATTAGTATGTTGAGTATTTGTTTTGTAAGTATATTACTGTCCGGGTTTCTTATTTTTAGCTATGTGAAATTTTCGGATTTTGACAAATAGAATTTGTATTTTTTCTTTTGTTATTCAAAATGAAAAATAAATATCACTTTGTCCTATTAACATGGCTGTATAAATAAAGAATTGTTATTTTTAGTTTGTTAGGTTTTTATTTTTAGCGTATTATCTTTGCACCATCTTATAAATAATATTTCTTAAAAGGTTATAGACAACATGAATTGGAAACTATATTTCAGCACTTCAATTGGTAAAAAGTTACAAATGGCAGCAACAGGGTTATTTCTTTGTGTTTTCCTTGTTGTGCATTGCTATGTAAATGCATTAGTGTTTTTTCACGATGGTGGAAAACAATTTGATGAAGCCGCCCATTTTATGGGTACAAATATTGTTATTAGAATAGTAGAGTTTGGTTTATTTGGCTTTTTATTACTTCATATTGTGCAAGGCTTATTGTTATACTCTAAAAACCATGCACGCCGTACAAATTATGAAGTAAAAGCAGGTAATAAAACAAGCCCTTGGTATAGCCGTTCTATGGCATTGTTGGGTACATTAATATTAATGTTTTTAGTGTTACATTTATATAAGTTTTGGGGTCCTAACCGTTTAAGCCAATTGGTAAACGGCAAAGAATTGAACTTATTTAAAATGATGAAATTGGAATTTCAAGAGCTTTGGGTGGTAATTGTGTATGTATTAGGGTGTATTTCATTAGGTTGGCACTTAGTACATGGTTTTTACAGTGCATTTCAAACATTTGGTTTAGGTATGAGTAAATATAAAGCATTAATAAAATTTATTGGAGTAGCATTTTCTATTATTGTTCCATTAATATTTTCACTTATGCCGATAGCTTTTTACTTTGTTCATCAGGTAAGTTTGAATCATTAAAAAATGATTTTCTTTTAAGTTTAAGTAGTAAAATTAATTTAAGTTAATAAGTATTTATTGAAAATAGCCGGATAAAAACGGTAAACAACATCAAGAATATACAGTTATAAGCATCCTTAATATGGCACTTAATTCTAAAATACCGGCTGGTCAGTTAGCAGAAAAATGGACAACTTATAAGTCAACATGTAAGCTTGTAAATCCTGCAAATAAACGTCAAATTGAAATTATAGTTGTTGGTACCGGTCTTGCCGGGGCATCTGCCGCAGCTTCATTAGGCGAATTGGGATATAAAGTAAAAGCATTTTGCTATCAAGACAGCCCTCGTAGAGCACACTCTATTGCGGCACAAGGTGGAATAAATGCGGCAAAAAATTATCAAAATGACGGTGATAGCGTTTACCGTTTGTTTTATGATACAATAAAAGGTGGTGATTATCGTGCTCGTGAAGGTAATGTGCATCGTTTAGCAGAGGTAAGTGCTAATATTATTGACCAATGTGTGGCGCAAGGTGTGCCTTTTGCAAGAGAATACGGTGGCTTATTAAGTAACCGTTCTTTTGGTGGTACACAAGTACAGCGTACCTTTTACGCGGCAGGGCAAACAGGGCAACAATTATTAATTGGTGCATATCAAGCATTAGAGCGTCAAATTTCTCTTGGCAATGTAACCATGTATGCACGTCATGAAATGGTTGAATTAGTAACTATTGAAGGCAAAGCTCGTGGTATTATTGTCCGTGATTTAGTTAGCGGTGAATTAGAACGCCATTTCGGACATGCTGTATTATTATGTACCGGTGGGTATGGTAATGTATTTTATTTATCTACTAATGCCATGGGGTGTAATACAACTGCCATTTGGAAGGCACACAAAAAAGGTGCATTCTTTGGTAATCCTTGTTTTACACAAATTCACCCTACATGTATTCCTGTTAGTGGCGACCATCAGTCTAAATTAACCTTAATGTCGGAGTCGTTAAGAAACGATGGAAGAATTTGGGTACCTAAAAAACAAAATGATACCAGAATAGCAAGCGAAATAAGCGAAGAAGAACGCGATTATTATTTAGAAAGAAGGTATCCTGCATTTGGTAATCTTGTGCCGAGAGACGTTGCAAGCCGTGCAGCAAAAGAACGTTGCGATGCCGGTTATGGTGTGGGTACATCTAAACAAGCAGTATATTTAGATTTTGCATCTGCAATAGAAAGATACGGAAAAATTGAAGCACATAAATTAGGTAAGAGTGGTGCAAGTAAAGAAGAAATTTATGCATTAGGTAAAGATGTTGTAAAAGAAAAGTATGGTAATCTTTTTGAAATGTATGAAAAAATTACTGGCGAAAATCCTTATCTTGTCCCAATGCGTATCTATCCGGCAGTACACTATACTATGGGTGGCTTATGGGTAGATTATGAATTAATGACGACTATACCGAATCTTTATGCATTAGGCGAAGCTAATTTTAGCGACCATGGAGCTAATAGATTAGGTGCATCTGCATTAATGCAAGGGCTTGCAGACGGGTATTTTGTAATACCTTATACTTTGGGTAATAATATGGCAGATGACATTAGAACTAAGGCTATTCCTACATCACACCCTGCATTCGAGAAGGCAGAAAATGATGTTAAAGAGCGTATTGAGCGACTAATGAACATAAAAGGAAAAGAAAGTGTGGAAAGCTTCCATAAGCGTTTAGGAAAAATAATGTGGGATAAATGCGGTATGGGTCGTAATGAGAAAGGACTACAAGAGGCTTTAGAAGAAATAAAAGCATTGCGTAATGAGTTTTGGACAAATGTTCGTATTCCGGGTGAAATAAATGAATTTAATACTGAATTAGACAAAGCCGGTAGAGTAGCAGATTTTATTGAATTAGGAGAGTTGATGTGTATGGATGCATTAAACAGGAAGGAAAGTTGTGGCGGACACTTCCGTGAGGAATCACAAACAGAAGAAGGAGAAGCATTAAGAGATGATGATAACTTTATGTATGTTGCAGCTTGGGAATATAAAGATGAAAGTACCTTCCAATTGCACAGAGAAGATTTAGTTTACGATGTTGTGCACCCAAGTGCAAGAAGCTACAAATAAAACTTATATTGTAAAAATCAAAATCGCATAGCTATAAAATGAAATACATATTATTAAGCATATTTAGTTTGTTGTTTGTAAATATATGTTTTGCCCAACATGAAAATTGGGTAATTAAAACATTGCCCGAACCTGGAAATATTGGCAAATCATATAAAGATTTTATACCTAAAGGATATGAAATTTTAGCAACTGCCAAAGGTGATTTAAATAGAGATGGCGTTGTAGATATGGTTTTGGTTTTAAGAGAGAATACCGAAAAACGCATAGATTATATTGATGATACTAATTTCAATTCGCAATATAGGCCATTAATAGTTTTATTTAAGACTAAAGAAGGTTGGAAATTAGGAGCAAAAACACAAAATGTAGTTATGTGCAAAGATTGCGGTGGTTTTCCGGGAGACCCATTTAAAAATGTAAGCATTAAGAATAATGTTTTGTCTGTAACACAAAGAGGTGGTAATGCAAAAAAATGGGCAAATATTAGAAAATACCAATACGTAGGGCATGATTTTTATTTGGTTGGCAAAACAGATATAGACATTAGTGAAACTGAATACTGTGAGAATAAATTGATACCTCCCGGTACTTATACCGATGTAAATTTTATTACACACCACAAACAAGTAAAGAAGGTATTGAAGAATTGCAAAGAAGTAGTGCTTTGCAGCGAAAAGTTACATAGCGCACCCTTAGAAAAGATGAATGAGTACTTGGATATATAGGTAAGTAATAGGCACGAAAAAGCAAAAAAATAATATCATATTTCAATTAATTTATAGAAAGCATATTTATTTAGGATATTGAAAATGAATAAATAAATTATTTAAAGAGTAAAGTGAACTAAATAGGGAGATACTAATCATTTTTTTTAATTTAATAATTGTAATTTTAGTTACAATTTGAAACATTTAAAAAATAAGTAAATCAAATTTTGAAAGAAAAGCTCGTAATAAAAAACTTTGGACCTATTAAATCTGTTGAGTTGGAACTTGGCAGGTTTACAATTCTTATTGGCGAGCAAGGAACCGGTAAAAGTACTATAGCGAAGGTTCTGGCAGTGTGTAGGTATTTTTCTTATATATACCAATTTGGTGAAGTATCTGGATTCAATGAAATTAATGGTAAAAAAATACATGAATATTATAGTAGTTCATTTTCAAAAGGGTTAGAAGCTTGGGGACTAAATGAATGTTTGAAAGAACACAGTTTCATAAAATATGAATGCGAACATTATTTATTAACTGTTGAATTTGCTAAAGTTAAAATTTTAGATGGAAAGCCAATCTACAATATAGATGGTGAAATTGTAGATGTTGAGGAATACAAAACAAATGTAAATGCATTTAGTCCTAAACTTATTCCAATATCAATGGAATTTAAAAATTTATTATTAGAATTTGAGAAAATAATAGATTCTAATCTTAATTCAATAATCCCAACAAGTTTTTACCTCAATGATGTAAAAAATGTTTTAGACAATCCTTTTTATTTACCTACAGATAGAGGTTTACAATCCATTTTTTCTGTAGGGCAATCCAGTTTGCAAAATATGAATAATTTTCTCTTTAATTATTATTCAAAAGTTGATGGTATTTTAAGAACTTTTAATAAAGAAACTGAAGTTGAGCCACTTGATATTTTTTATGTAAATAGAAATGGGATAGGGTATATAAGAAAGAAAAACGAAAAAGAATTTTATCTATTATATAATGCAGCAAGTGGTTATCAATCTACAGTTCCTGTGGTTTTGGTAATGAAGTATTATGAGTTGAAAAAAAGAAAAAAAACATTCATAATTGAAGAACCTGAATTGAATCTATTCCCTACGGCTCAAAACAGATTAATGCAATATTTGGTAGAGAAGACAATCTTAAATAATGATAAAATATTTTTTACGACCCAAAGCCCATACACTCTTACATCTTTAAACAATATGATGTACGCCTATCAGGTTGGTAAAATTGATGCAAATAAAACAGCAACTATTATTGACAAGAAATATTGGCTTTACCCGGACGAAGTAAGTGTGTATATGATTAATACTAGCGGTACTTCTGAAAATATTATGGATAGAGAAATTTTGCAAATAAAAGCTGAGAAAATAGATGAGGTGTCGCGTGAGTTTAATAGAGAATATGATGAAATGCTTGAAATAAAATATGCTAAAGAAAATGAAGGATAGACTGAAAACATGCGAGCAATTTCGGGATAATCGTTCAACTCCTTCGGTAAGTGAAAAAGGCAAAACATTTCAAATAGACAATAAAGAAAGGTATGAAGTAGCGTGTGTGAAAGTAGATGATTGTGTATTTAATAAAAAGGATGGAATAAAATGTGATTTTTTATTTGAAATTGCAGCAAAAAAGAAGTTATTTTATGTTGAATTAAAAGGTTCGGATATAATAAAGGCTATAAGGCAAATAGGAGAAACTTTAAAACAAACCAATTGTCTATATCCCAATTGGAATTATGAAGCTAGAATTATTGCAGGTAGCACAGTTCCGGCAAGTATTTACGACAGAAGAGAATTTGAGATTTTAAAAAAAAATTGTAACGGTGGGCAAGTAAAAATTCACCATAAAAATTTACATATAGAAACATTGTAGAATTATGCAACATTATAACATGAATCTCACACTGAAAGTGTGGCGTCAAAAAAACAGTAAGAAGACAGGTAATTTTGAAACATTTTATGTAAAGAATATTTCGTCTGAAATGTCTTTCTTGGAAATGTTTGATGTCTTAAACGAGCAGTTGGTGTCTGAAGGAAAGGAACCTATTGCCTTCGACCACGATTGCCGCGAGGGTATTTGCGGTGCATGTAGTATGTATATAAATGGTAGAGCACATGGGCCATGGCATCAAACAACTACTTGCCAATTACACATGCGTGAGTATAAAGATGGTGATACCATAGTTGTAGAGCCATGGCGTAGTCATTCATTTCCGGTAATAAAAGACTTGGTAGTAGATAGGTCTGCTTTTGATAGAATTATTGCTGCCGGTGGTTATGTATCTGTAAATACCGGTAATGCTGTGGATGCCAATTGCTTGCCAATAGAAAAAGAAAAAGCGGATGAGTCGTTTGCAGCAGCTTCTTGTATTGGGTGTGGTGCCTGTGTTGCAGCTTGCCCTAACGCATCTGCAATGTTATTTGTTTCGGCTAAAGTTTCTCATCTTGCATTATTACCACAAGGAGCACCTGAACGCAGAAAACGTGCTTTAGATATGGTTCATCAAATGGACGAAGAAGGTTTTGGTAGTTGCACAAATATAGGTGCTTGTGAAGCAGAATGCCCTAAAGGAATTTCTCTTGAAAACATTGCACGTTTAAATAGAGAATATATAGGCAGTATGTTATTAGGTAATAGCTAGTATAAAAGATATATTAGTGAGATTCGGCAAAATAACTTTTCAAGTTGTTTTGCCGTTTTATTTTTGCTAAAAGATAGTGTATTAAATATATACTAATTGTTGTTATTAGATATTCATTTCTCAATTTTACTTCGTTACTTTGTACTATGTTAAAAATAGTTATTTGCTTTTGTCTTACTTTTTCCGGTTTGTTTTTGTTTGGGCAAACAATAGATTCTATTAATAGCAATCTTAATGCATCGCATTTACGTATAAGTTTACTTACTTGTGGGGTAGGCGAGCAAGTATGGGAAACTTTTGGACATACCGGTATTCGTGTTATAGATAGCGATAGACACGACGAAATGCGGGATGTAGTTTTTAATTATGGTACTTTTGATGGTTATGATAAAGATTTTGAGATAAAATTTATGAAGGGTAAATTGTTGTATTATCTCTCCGTCTATCCTTACAACGATTTTTTACAAGAATATAAAGAAGGAAATAAGAGTGTTAAAGAGCAAGTTTTATTGTTAGATAAAAAACAAAATGAATATTTTTTATCTTTACTAGCAGAAAATGCTAAGCCTGAAAATAAATATTATAAATATGATTTCTTCTTTGATAATTGTGCAACTCGAATAAGAAATATTTTTCCTAAAACGTTTGAAGGTAATTTTGTTTTTGGGCAAACTATTGCACCGGGTTCGCACCCCTCTTTTAGGGATATTATTAATGAATATTTTTATAAAAAACATTGGATACGAATTGGTGTCAATTTATTATTGGGCAGTAAAATAGACAGAGAAATGACCAGCTCTGAAATTATGTTTTTGCCCGATTATTTAAGTATAGGTATTAAAGATGCAACAGTAAATAAACAAAAAATTAGTACCGACACTGTAACATTATTAAGCGGTAGCCCACACGATAAAGCAGGCATAAATGAGCCTTTTATAGTTTTTTGTTGTGTATTTATATTAACATTATTAGGATTGTCTTTTAATAATTTGAGAATACTAGGGAAGATTATGAGCTTTTTATTGCTTTTTATTACTGGTATAATGGGGTGTGTTTTGTTAATAATGTGGTTTGGCACTAACCATCAAACATGTGCTAATAATTTTAATCTACTTTGGCTTTTACCAACAAATTTAATTCTCGCCTTTTTTAAGCCTAAAGGAAGAAATAGATATGTTCTTATAGCTATTTTGTTTATAGTTATTACATTCTTCTTGCATTTATTTAATATACAAAGAATCACTATTTTAGAGATAACACCTATATTATTGTCTTTGATATTGGTTTATGGTAATATATTTAGAAATAGTAGTATTCTTAATGCAAAACAATAAATGGGTACATTGGAAAATAATATAGTTTCGGGTATGTATTATACTAAACAAGGTAATGGCATGGCAGTTGTTTTAATACATGGATTTCCTTTTTCAGGTGCTATTTGGAAAACTATTGTTGAAAATCTTGCAAATGAATTTACGGTAATAATTCCGGACTTGCCGGGCAGTGGATTAAGCCCTTTAGAACAAGAGAAAGATATACCCCAAATGGCAATGGGTATTAAAGCTATTTTAGATTTTGAAAAGATAGATAAAGCTATTTTGGTAGGGCATTCTATGGGCGGTTATATTGCATTTTCATTTGCAAACCAGTACCCTGCCTCTGTAATAGCATTATCAATAGTACATTCTACTCCCATAGCTGATGACGAAGAAAAAATAAAAAACAGAAAGAAAATAATAGATTTAATTAAAAATGGTGGTAAGAGTATTTTTATTAAGCAGATGATACCCAATCTGTTTGCACAAGATTTTAAACAAACGAATAGTTCTTTAGTCGAAGAGATTACAGAAACAGCTTTAGAAAATAAGGAAGCTGCATTGATAAATTATTATAATGCAATGATAAACCGGAAAGATTATTCCGAAGAGTTAATGAAATTTGATTTTCCAATGCAATGGATAATGGGTATGGAAGATAATATATTAAATTATACAAAAAATTTAGAAAAATGTATTAAATCTAATATAAATTTCGTACATTGTTATGCCAATTGCGGACACATGAGTATGATTGAGAAACCTGAATTATTAATTCCGGATTTGTTGAAATTTTTCAGGTACTGCAATACGCAAAATTAGTATAATATGAATAAAAATATATTATATATTTTATTAATTAT
>CAIYTT010000098.1 GCA_903929195.1 uncultured Bacteroidota bacterium | reverse complement strand
TTTTGAACAGAAACATTTTACTGATTCTTCCGGCTTGGTAAAAGAGTACCCTTACCCATTAGAAACGGATTTAATGAAATTGATAGCAAATGAGTTGCATTATTTAGGAACAGACCAAAAGAAACAACAATATCTTGAAACCGAAAGGGAAGCCATGCGAGTTTATAAGCACGAATTATTTGAAATAGAATTGGAAGTAGAAGAAAACAAAAAAGCATTAGAAGAAAATAAGATAGCTATAGAGGAAAAAAACAGAGCATTAGAAGAAAACAAAAAGACCATTGGAGAAAAAGATAAAGCATTACAAGATGCATTACATAAAATTGCAGAATTAGAAAAGAACAAAAATAATTCTCATTAGGTTCTAATTTTTTTGCATTGAATTAGGAGTATTTATATGCATAACATTTAACATAAATGAGTAAACTAATTATATTGGTTAGTATGTATAGTGAAACCCTTATGGTTACAAATATTTAAACGCTATATTTCTACAATAAAGTTTACTTTTGGTAGCATTATGGATAATTTTGAAGTACGCTGGTTACAATTGGAAATTAAGTTACGGGAGCGTTTTGGTAAAGTACCTGATTTGCAAGGCATCCTGTTTTTAATAGGTATTAATGAGTTAGATAGTTTTCCGAAGGATACTTATACAAAAGAACAAAAACAAGATTTAATGCATATTGCTGTTTGCAAATTGCTTAGTAGCCTTAATTATTACGAATATACAGGTAGAGATGAGGATGGTTGGCCTCATTATGAAGCTATTAAAGCAGTAGAGGTAAAAGGTATTACAGAACAAGAACACATGCTAAAAGAATGTATAATTAATTATTTTAATTCATAAATTAAATTTCTTGGCTTTAAATACTTCTTCAAAATTAGAACGAGGATTATCGCTTACGCAAGCTACCGCTATTAACATGATAGACATGGTGGGGATAGGGCCATTTGTAACCATATCTTTTGTAGCTGCGAATCTTAAAGGTCCCTTATGCCTATTGGCTTGGTTGGTTGGTGCGTTACTTGCATATATGGATGGTATGGTATGGGCTGAATTGGGTGCCAAATGGCCGGAAAGTGGTGGCAGCTATGTTTTTTTACAAAATTTATTCGGCAATAAATTCGGTAAATTAATGGCTTTTCTGTTTATATGGCAAACACTTATACAAGCACCTTTAACAGCAGCAAGTGCTGCTATTGGTTTCTCTAAATATTTTCAATACTTATGTCCTTTATCAGTTTTTGAGCAAAAGGCACTTAGTGGCGGGCTGATATTAATAATAATAGCACTTTTATATAGAAACATAAAAAGCATTGGTAAAATATCTGTAATACTATCCATTGTTACTATTTGTACAATTCTATGGCTGTTATTTTCTTCTATAGGCCACATGGATTATTCTAAAGTACTAGATATGGGTACAACCGACTTTCATTTTTCGCAATTGTTTTTTGTTTATTTGGGGCAATCTTCGGTTAAAGCTGTATATTCTTATTTGGGTTATTATAATGTATGCCATTTAGGTGGCGAAATAAAGAAACCTGAAACGAATATACCCAAAAGTATTTTTATATCTATAACCGGTATTGCAATATTATATTTATGTATGCAAACAGTTGTAATTGGGGTACTGCCTTGGCAACAGGTTGCAAAATCAGAATTTATAGTAAGTGAATATTTCGAGCATATTTATAATCACACGGTAGCATTAGTTGCAACGGCACTCATATTGTGTATAGCATTGGCATCTTTATTTTCTTTATTATTGGGTTATTCACGTGTACCTTATGCGGCAGCATTAAATGGCGATTTCTTTCCCATATTTGCTAAAGTACACCCTAAACATAAAATACCCCATGTATCGTTACTTTGCATAGGTTTATTAGCTTTTATTTTTAGTTTAATGTTTAAAATGAAAGATGTTATTACTGCAATAATAACAATGCGCATACTTATACAGTTTGTATCGCAGGCAGTAGGCGTTATTGCTTGGCGCAAACTTAAACCCCATGATACCAGACCGTTTAGTATGCCATTGTTTCCTTTACCTGCAATCATAAGTATCTCAATCTGGCTATTTTTATTATTAACCAGCGAGCCTCAATTTATTTTAGGTGCAATTGGTTTTATTGCTTTGGGAGTAATATTATACTTTGCGAAAAATAAATATATTAAGCCTTTACCACAAAAGACCTCATAGAAATAGAACCCATATCCATGCTATCGTTAAAGTAATGTATTTGTTCGTTTTTTTGTTGTACACCAAGTATATAATATAATGGCAATAGGTGGTCGTTACTTGGGTGTGCCATATCGGCTGTTTTACCTAATAACTTTTTATAGTTTTGTAGCGATACATGGTCGCCTTTACTTATCCATTCTGCCATTTTAGTATCAAACTCTATTGCCCAATCATAATTTTTTCCGGTTTTATTCCAATCTACTTCCATTAAATTATGTACAATATTACCACTACCCATTATCAGCACCCCTTTATCTCGCAGTTTATTTAGTTGTTGCCCAATTTTATAGTGGTAGGTAGTAGGCATTTCATATACTATACTTAACTGATATACAGGTATATCTGCCAATGGAAACATAGGTAAAAGAACACTCCATGTGCCGTGGTCAAGCCCCCAGTTTTCATCGCTCTGCACATGGCTTTCATTTATTATTTCTTTTGTTAAGGCTGCAAACTCCGGTGAACCGGGTGCCGGGTATTCTTGCTCAAACAATTTTTTAGGAAACCCACCAAAATCATGTATTGTTTTTGGTTGTGCTGTAACTGTAACTTTAGTAACGGGTGTTAACCAATGTGCTGAGATAGATAAAATGGCTTTTGGCTTTGGTAATGAGGAACCAATTTGCTGCCATGTATTGTGATAAATATTGTTTTCTATAGCATTCATAGGGTTACCATGACCTACAAATAAGGCAGGCATTCTTTCCGTAGGTTTTAATTGATTACCTAAAGCCTGTAATGCATTTAATGTTGACATACCGGTTAATTGAGAGATAGCTAATAAGCCACCTGTTTTTAAAAATGAACGACGTTCCATGTTGTTGTCTTAACTTAGAAACTTTTATCAAAGATACATGTATGTACATGTATTTCCAAAAAAGATTTTGCTAAAATAGATAATGCCTATGAATGTATGTATGTTATTGATTAATAGCAAAAACATAAAAAGTATCTACCTTTTATTGTTACGAATAATGGTTGTGGAAAAAGAACAAACCAATATCATACACTTTATTAATTGCAAACTTGTATCTTAGTGCCATCAAAATAAATTGAAATGGCACAATTAATTAGAAAAGAGGATGCACTTGAATATCATGAGAAGGGAAGACCAGGTAAGATAGAGGTAATACCCACAAAAGAAACCAAAACCCAAAGAGACCTCGCTTTAGCTTATTCGCCCGGTGTAGCTGTGCCTTGCATGGAAATACATGCTAATGCCGAAAACGTATATCGTTATACTGCAAAAGGTAACTTGGTAGCCGTTATTAGTAATGGTACGGCAGTTTTAGGGCTTGGCAATATTGGGCCGCTTGCTTCTAAACCTGTAATGGAAGGTAAAGGATTGTTATTTAAAATATATGCTGATATTGATGTTTTTGATATAGAACTTGATTGTAATGACATAGATGAATTTGTAAAAGTAGTAAAAGCTTTAGAGCCTACTTTCGGTGGCATAAATTTGGAGGATATAAAAGCACCTGAGTGTTTTGAGATTGAGAAACGACTGAAACAAGAATTATCTATACCTATAATGCACGACGACCAGCATGGTACTGCCATCATTTCGGGGGCAGCTTTGCTTAATGCAATAGATATTGTAGGTAAAGATATAGCCAATGTGAAATTTGTAATAAGTGGTGCAGGGGCATCTGCCATTTCTTGTTGTAAAATTTATCTTGCTTTAGGTGCAAATGTAAAAAATATGTACATGTTTGACAGTAAAGGTCTTATTATTAAATCAAGACACGACTTAGATGAACATAAAATACAATTTGCACAAGATATAGAACACATAGAATTAGAGGAAGCGATGGTAGGTGCCGATATTTTCATTGGCTTATCTAAAGGCAATGTAGTATCGCAGGATATGGTAAGGAGTATGGCGGATAAACCGATTGTTTTTGCATTGGCTAACCCTGACCCCGAAATTACGTATGATGATGCCATGGCAGCCCGCCCCGATTTAATTATGGCTACCGGTCGTAGCGATTATCCTAATATGGTAAATAATGTATTAGGGTTCCCTTATATTTTTAGGGGGGCATTAGATGTTCGTGCTTTTACCATAAACGAAGAAATGAAGCTTGCTGCTGTTAAGGCTTTGGCTGCATTGGCAAAAGAACCGGTACCCGATATAGTAAATGTTGCTTACAATACTACTTCTTTAAGTTATGGGCCTACCTATATTATACCTAAACCCATGGACCCCAGATTATTGGTTACGGTATCTATGGCTGTGGCTAAAGCTGCTATGGATAGCGGTGTAGCTAAGCAGCCTATTAAAGACTGGCAAGTTTATGAGACCGAACTATATAAACGTCTGGGTTCTGATGATATGGTGCTTAAATATGTAATTAATAAAGCTAAGCAAAATCCGAAACGTGTAGTGTTTGCAGAAGCTGAAAATATTAAAATACTTAAAGCGGCACAGATAGCCAAAGACGAAGGTATTGCAATACCAATATTATTAGGCAATGAAAAGAAAATACGTTCCCTAATTGAAGAAAATAACATACACTTGCCAGATGTAGAAATAATAGACCCTAAGAGTGATGCCAACGAACAGAAACGTGCTGAATTTGGTGCTCATTTCTTCGAAAAACGCAAACGCAGAGGTCTTAATGCTTATGAATCTAAAAAAGCCATGCGAGACAGACCTTATTATGGCTGCATGATGGTAGATTGTGGTGAAGCAGATGCATTAATTTCGGGCTTAACAAGAAAATACCCAGATACGATTCGGCCGGCTTTAGAAATTATAGGTATGGAACCCAATGCTAAGCGTGTGGCAGGTATGTATATTATGCTTACCAAAAAAGGTCCTCTATTTTTTGCCGATACTACCCTTAATTTTTTCCCAACTGAAGATGAGTTAGTTGATATTGCTTTGCTAACGGCAGAGGCAGTTGAAAACCTAAATATAAAACCGAGAATAGCAATGCTTTCTTATTCTAATTTCGGTAGTTCGCCATCGCCTGAAGCCACTTTGGTAAGCAATGCAGTAGCAAAAGTAAAACAACGCAGACCCGATTTAATTGTTGATGGTGAAATACAAGCCGGTGTAGCTTTTAATAAAGACTTGTTACGAGAAAATTACCCATTTAGTGAGTTGGTAAACGACCCGCCCAATGTATTGATATTCCCTAATTTGTCTGCGGGCAATATAGCTTATCATTTATTGCAAGAGGTAGGTGGTGCAGAAGCAGTAGGTCCGATTCTACTTGGCATTCGTAAACCGGTGTATGTATTGCAGTTAGGTAGTTCCGTAAGGCAAATAGTAAATATTATTGCCATGGCTGTTGTGGAAGCACAGGTAAAGAGTTAAGTTGTGGTTGTGGGATAGGGCATGAATTCTCCTTTTTGTACGTGTGTAAAGTCGGGATTGGTGTTGAATTTATCGATTGAGTCGAGATATATTTCGTCTGCATTGAGTGGTTTTGGTGGTAGTAGGTAGCCATTTTCGGTGAAGTTTGGAGGCATGAGATTACCTATTCCGGTTTTAACTTCTTTAGAGAAAACTTTTATTCTGAATACCCGAAAGGGTTTGAACAATTTCTACTAAATGATGAGTGGCTTAAAATTCAACCTTTATAGAGCGTATAAACTGGAAATTAAGGAAATATTTTAAAAATTAAGACGAGTGTTATGTGAGAAAAATAAATTTATTGTATAAAAACACTAATATGTATTTATGGAAAAAGTAGCTTTATATATTGACCCGGAAATTGAACTGATTAAACAAGAAATAAAAAATCTTGAAATCGAAATTGAGCAAGTAAATGATGAGATTGTAGAATGCCAGAAATTAATTCATGACTTCGGCATACAACATAGCCTTGAATTGGGCGATATTCTGGGTGAATTATTAAAGATAAAAAAGGAAAAATTAGAAAGTGAACAAAATGGGACAGAAGCAAACAGGAAAGAATTTGAACAAGCGCAACAAGATTACGAACAATATTATAAACAATACAAAGATGATATTTCAGAAAATCAATTTGAATTGACTGATGATGAAAAACTGGAATTAAAAAGAAAATATAGAAAGGCATCTAAACTTTGTCATCCGGATTTAGTTACGGACCAATTTAAGGAGTATGCAGAATTAATATTTAAAGACCTCCAGCAAGCATATGAAAAGAACGATTTAAATAAAATCACCGAAATACTTGAAATGCTTGAAAAAGGAGAAATATTTATTAAAAAATCAGACGGTATTAATGAGTTAGACAAATTGAGATTTGAATTGCTGAATCTTCAAAACAAATTGTTTAAGTTTAAAGAACAACTGAACGAAATTAAAAACTCCGAATCATACAATACAATAATAGAAATTGAAGATTGGGCTGAATATTTTAGAATTACGAAAGAAAATCTATTGTATGAATTAGAGTCATTACATAAATAATTGTAAAATTAGCTTATATGAATAACTCCATTATACCAATAAATAAAGAACAATTTGGAATTAGACATGCGTCTAATAAAATTTCCTTTATAAATAAAATATTATTTAATCTTATTGATAAAGAGACAAAATTATGTTTTGAAAAGGGTGAGCAGCATTTTGATAATGAGGAATTTGGAGAATCAATAATATGGTATTCAAAAGCTATTGGGCATAAATCTAATTTTGCTATGGCATATTGTAAAAGAGCATATGCTTATCTATTTACTGGAGTATATTCCGCTGCAATTAATGATTTCAATAAAGCAATTGAACTAAAGCCTGAATACAATGATGCCTATTTCGGGAGAGGGTATTTAAAAGAATTCGGTTTAAAAGATTTTGAAGGAGCTATTATTGATTATACAAAAGCGATTGAATTAGAGCCGAAAGACGCACATGCTTATATGTTTCGTGGTAAGATATATTATAATACCGGTAATTTAAAAGGAGCAATTGAAGATTATGCAAAAGCCAGTAAATTTGGATGTGGTGTAGAATTAAAACCTCTTTATGAAATAGCAATGTCTAAATTTGAATTATTAACGGAAGAATTTCATATTGAATATTGTGCAATTGAATATTTAAGTAATGAAATAATAAAACAAAAAAATATTGCGGAATTATATTTTAAAAGGGGAAAAGTAAAAAATAAATTGAAAGATTATAATAATGCTATAACTGATTTTTGTTTAGCAATTGAACAAAAAAAAAATGATGCAGAAATATATTTTAACAGAGGTTTATCTAAAGATAATTTAGAAGATACTGTAGGCGCAATTAATGATTATTCTAAAGCAATTGAACTAAAAAATGATTATTCTATTGCATATAATAATAGGGCATATAGTAAATCTGCTTTAAAGGATTTCGAATCTGCAATTGAGGATTTGAAAAAATATATTCAGTTCAATGGTGAAGAAAAAGCAATCTATTATGACATTGGGCTTTTTTATTATAATATTGCAACAAATGAATATAATTCTAAAAACAATGATGAAGCAATTTTTAATTATAAACAATCTGTAATTTATTTCACAAAAGCAATCGAAATAGACAATTGTTATGCAAAGGCTTTTGGTAATAGAGGTCAGACCAAACGTATGTTAGCATATATAACTAATGGGGAAACGAAAGGCAATTTGAATGATAATGATGGCGTTTGTGCGGATTTTAATAAAGCTCATGAATTAGGTGATAACAGAGCATTGGGATGGTTAAATCAATGGTGCGATTAATTACTAATACAATTTAACTGCAAATCGCAAGTTAACAATTCTAATACGTAGAATAAAATACTATAAAATGATATTATTTCAAATATTAGCTGAGCGTGAGTATAGTTATATATTATTATGAGAAAAATTTGGAGTAAAATTCTAATTATATGGAAAGACCCAGTATGGAGCAAAGTGATTGCCACTGGTCTGATTTTTATTATTGCTTATATATGGGCAAAGTTTAGTAAATTTTCATTAGCAGACATTTGGGATTATGTTATAGTCATATTGTCGATTAAAGTGCCGATTTATTTTATATTATCTATTATTGGTCTTGTTTATATAATCATTCTCATAATTAGATTTTTTAAGCCCAAAGACAACATTGGGAATGAGCCAATGGGTAACTTCACTTTCAAGGAGCTTTATTTAATTCTGCAAAATCAAAATCTGCCATTTGGTACACATAGTATGAGTTTTTCAGGAACTCCACCACCTCAAGATGATTTATTGACCTTATTCCATTTATATATGCCGTATCTGAATAGTGGAGTAACAATAGAACGTCCTCACGATGATGGTGGTTATTTGTATGGTATTCTGTGTCCTAAACTTATAGGTTATGGTCTTGTTGACAAAATTGAAGTAAAAAATAACGAACTAAATATTATTGAAATTATTTATAAATCTTCTGAATTAGGAAAAAAATTCTATTCATTTGTCGAAAAAATGATTCATCTTAATCCAAAGAGAAAATAATGTACATGTAATTTATGGCAATATCAGAATTCAGCCCATTACGGGAAAGCGAAGATAAAGTAGAGTTTAAATCAATAATGCATAACTTTTCTCAAATAAAATAAATGCTAAACAGTACAGAATTAGAAGGAAAAATAAATGAACTCATTAGCCAGCCGTATGAGGAAGCATGGTTTGAATTTAAACCCTAACTCCGCTTAATTTAGGTAGTCTATTTTTAGTTTATTGAAGAGTGCCGTAGTTTTAAGTGACATTTCGGAAATAACCCATTTATCATTTATTTTGAGTTTAAATACCACACACGCAGTAAGCATAGCCATGGCACGGATGGGAGAAGTGGAGGAGGTGAGGATAATTGAGGGGCGGTAGGTGTAGTGGGATATGAATAACCGGAATATTTATTAGATATGACATATCAGGAAAAGATATGTCATATCACGTCTAAAATGGTATTTTTTCGTTATGGATTGATGCCACTATATGACATATCGTGGTTTTTTGCCCAATTGTTAACAGAAAGTACAAGAGTGCGACGCAACGAAGTTTAATAGGGTGGTAGTGCTAAGGACAAAGGAAGCTATAAAAGGGGGCTAATACTATTTTAAAATGCCTAATTGGTATTACCACCCTGCATTAATGCAATTATTTCTGTAGCGGCATTTATAGATGCTTGTTTGTTGCCTAAGCTGTGCCAAAGGGTTTCGTAATCTTGCTTTAGTGCTTTTTTATAGTCGGCATCGTTAAGCAGGCGATTAAGGGCGGTTTTTAAATTGGTTTCATTCAGGTCGTTTTGTATGAGTTCTGTTACAACTAATTTGTCCATTATTAAATTAACGAGCGAAATATATTTGACTTTCACTAATTTTTTAGCCAACCAAAAAGATACAGGATTGCCTTTATAGCATACCACTTGTGGCACTGCAAATAGGGCGGTTTCTAATGTGGCAGTACCACTTGTAACTAATGCTGCTGTAGCTTGTTTTAATAAATTGTAGGTTTCGTTTTTAATTAATACAACCGGCAAATCGCCAATAATTTCATTATATAAACTATCGGGTTGCGATGGTGCTTGTGCTACGGCAAAACAATATTGGGGAAAATAGGATACCATTTTTAGCATTATAGGTAATTTCAATTTAATTTCTTGTTCGCGACTACCCGGTAAAATAGCTATTATTGGTTTATTGCTTATTTTATGTATTGGTACATTTTCTTTTTCGTTACGTATTACTTCCACTAAAGGATGCCCAACGTAGGTAGCGTTGTAATTCCATTTACTGTAAAAAGAGGGTTCAAAGGGTAGTATTACCAGCATTTTATCTACATCTCTTTTTAGTTTATGTACTCTGTTCTCTTTCCAAGCCCATACCTGTGGCGATATATAATATACAACTCGTATTCTGTTTTTTTTAGCCCATTCTGCAATACGCATATTAAAACCCGGATAATCTATGAGTACAAGTACATCGGGCTTGAAGTCTAAAATATCGCTTTTGCAAAATTCTATATTTTTTAATATAGTTCCTAAATGTTTTATTACCTCTACAAAGCCCATAAAAGCAAGATTGCGATAATGGCGTACTAAGGTTGCTCCGGCAGCTTCCATTTTATCGCCACCCCAGCACCTAATAATTGCATTTGCATCTTGCTGATGTATTGCTTTTATAAGATTTGCGCCGTGTAAATCTCCACTGGCTTCGCCTGCTATTATATAATAGTTCATATAAATAGTACTATTTACAAAATGTATTTTATAGTTACAATAACCAAAGCATATAAAACGGTGGCAATAAAGATGCCTCTTGCAGTAAGGTCGAGCCGCTTGCCGGTATAGTGTATAAACGGAATAATATTAACCAATAAGCCTAATGTTAAAACTTTAGATGCGGTATCGTGGTCGTGTATCATGTTATATAAAAACACATTAAAGGGTGCATGCTTAAACCAAAGTAAGTACATAATAAACAAACCGATAAAGGGTAAAATCAACCCTATTACAAAGCCCAAAACGGGAATATTTTTTCTCATAGAACCAATATAATTAAGGCTGCAAGATACAACCATTGTTTATTACATAATTAGGGTTGTATTATAATGTTGCTATATAGAGTATATTTGTTGCTTATTAATAGGTTTTGAAAGAAAAAAGGGTCAATACATTATTTCCTAATTTAATAAATCGTCTATTTACAGACTTTGGCATTTTCATTTTTTCGTTCTGTACTTTATTTATTTTGTATCTGCCGGCAGCAAAAGCGGGTTTTGTAACAGATTTTACGGGCTGGCTTGAGGACGAGAAAACACATTCGTTTTTAGATATTATTAATCGTACCTATTACCATGGGCAAAGCTTTTATCAGGTAACCCAATTTAATACCTATCTATTTTATAAACTATTAGGTGTAAACACATGGTATTGGCATATATTGTTTCTAACGATACATAGTATAAATACGGTTTTGTTGTTTAAATTAGGTAAGCACCTATGCCATATTACAGGTATAAAAGAAGCGAATACAATTGTATTTATAGCTATACTTTTATTTAATGTTTCTCCGTATCTGTCTGAAGTTGTGATATGGGAACCTTCTTATCATTTTTTGCAGGGTTTATTTTTTATATTACTTATATTAAATTGGTTATTTAAGTATTGGTACACTGGTAATAAAAGATATGCATTATGGGCGTGTATTGTCTATTTTCTTTCTACATTTAGTTTAGAAATCTTTTATATAACTCCTTGGTTGGTATTCGTAATTTATTTTTATTTACGTTTTAATAGTGCAGGAGGGCAACAAAAGGCTAAAAACATACTTTCGCTGTTCTTTATACCACAATTGCTATTGTTTGCAGTACATATTGTAGCCATAAGATGGGTATATGGCGGCTGGGTAGCACATATAGGTACCAATGCAGTTGTAGTTGCACCCTTTACCGGATTGGGCAAACCGGCAAAATATATATTCCATTTACTTTTTTTAGGCAGGTTTTTCCCAACCGAATACAAAAATAATGTATATGCATTTTGCGATAGCAATTGGGGTATGATAGCCTTCTACACGCTCCTTGCTACTATATTGATTTTAGTTATAATCTATTTTAAAAAAATGAATGCAAAATGCAGGCTTTTAAGCCTTGTGTTTTCTTTATTGCTTATTACCACTTTTATTTTAATACCCTTATGGTTTAGTACTATTTTGCTTGTGTATTGCGACAGATACTTATACTTTGCAGAACCCTTTTTTTATATTTTAATATCCATAATTTTTAGTTTTATAAGTGTAAAAAGTATAAAAACAGTACTTATATTTTTATTTACTGTTGTAAATCTACGGTTTGCAATACAAGTAAGCAGGTACTGGGGTAAATCGGAAAGGGTGATAGCAGGCTTGCATACCACATTGCCCGATGAGAAAACAAAAACAATTCTATTATTAAATATACCCGAGTGTATGAATGGTGTACCCATGCTGGGGGCAGAAAAAGAAAGTGAATTTAAATTGATACACAACTTACTGTTTACGAATAATAAAATAAGTACCCCCTTATACGACTGCATGGCCTACAACATGCTAAGCCCCACCGATGGTGCCAACGTAATAGTACTGAACGACAGCACGGTAAAGGTAAGCCTAAATCAGTGGGGTACCTGGTGGTGGTATGCAACGCAAGGGGGCATAAGTTACGATAACACCGAATATAAATTAAACTTAAAAGATGTAGGGCATTATTATGAACTTACCTTAAAAAAACCTGCCAATAATTATGTTTTGCTCTATCAGGTAGGCGACAAATGGAAAAAGGTAGATTGGAGTGTTGGGGATAAAGTGCAGGAATAGAAAGGGCGTAAATAAAGCTTGTTAGTTTCCCGTAGCCACTGTGAATTGCTAACCTGAATTTTATTTTTTTACCATTAATTGTATAATAGCAATTACACTACCTATAATTGCTATTAGTTGTAAAATATTTGCAGTATAAATGGAACGTATAATATCAACTTTGTTATCTTTTGTAAGGAAAACATCTTTTTTAGTAGTATTTTTTCTTCAGTTTTGCTTTCAAAATATTCTAAAACAGTCTCGGCTTCTTTTTCTCCGAGTTTGTTTTTAAATATTTCATATACCCTTAATTCAAGTGTGCTCATCTCCAAATACATTAAAAAACAAAGTTAGTTTATTTTATAAAATAAAAACTGTACATTGTTGTATTTACTTATATGTTGTTTAGAGGGTTGCGCCTGTTATTTGTTTTCTTTATCGGTTTTACGATAAAAGTCAATCAGAATAGAGGTATCAACCATTATTATTTTGTCCGCCATTGATTAATTGCTTTTCTATTTTTCTCAATGGTTTCTAATTGCTTTTTTTTTGCAGTTGGACCGTTTAAAAGCAACGATTCTAAATCATTTTTTAATTCTTTAGCTACTACCTTTTTATCAATTTCTGCTTTTAACTGTATTAATTGACTTGGCGTAAAGTATTGACAATTTTAATCAACTGCCCGAATTCAATGTCCACTTGTACTTGCATAGTGCAAATTTAAGAAAGTTTTTAATACTTAAACACTATAATATACATAATATAATGGCTATTTGTATTTAAATCGAGCCTTACGAAATATTGGGAACAACATAGTATTGCTTAATATTAACAAGTTATAACTAATTTTATATTATGAGAACTTTTACATTAAAATTGCCAGAATTATTTGATATGGATGATAGGGAGATTGTAATGTCTCCGGCAACAAAACTTTATGAAGTTGGCAGATTATCTCTTGGTCAAGCAGCAGAATTAGTAGGTATAACCAAACGCTCCTTTGTAGAGTTACTGGGTAAATATGGTGTTTCTATATTCAATTATCCTTTATCAGAAATAGCAAAAGACGTTGTAAATGCCTGAAATATAGTGTTTTTCGTAATGTTATCCTTTGCAGGAAATTTGAAAAAAGGGATATTGTAAACAATAATGATGCTGCATAATAAATATTGTAACCGATATTAGGGCATTACTTATAATAATATAAATATTATTTTTTTATGAGTATAATAATCTAATGTGTAAATAGGTTACTTTTGTATTAAATAGTATAAGGCGTGATGACTAAAGAGCAACATATTGCACATTGGCTCAAATCTTGCGAAGATGATGAGATAAGTATGCACGCTCTATTTGCATCAGGAAGTTATACTCATAGTTTGTTCTTTGGACACTTATATTTAGAAAAAATCTGTAAGGCATTATGGATAAAAAGCAATAAGGGCAATACTCCGCCATTTATACATAATCTATTAAAATTATTAGATGGAATAGATACAGATTTAAATGAAAGAGATGTTTCATTTCTCAATAAATTAAATGAATATCAATTATCAGGCAGATATCCGGATTACACCTATTCTTTAAAACAACAAACAACAAAAGAATATACCAAATATTGTATAAATTATATAAAACTAATTCACGAATGCTTACTAAAAAAAATCTGATGAAATATATTTCTGAGTATATTTCTGAATGCAATAGGTTGGGCTTGCAATTAAAAAGAGTGATTCTTTTTGGTTCTTATGCACACAATACTGCCCATAAATGGAGTGATATAGACTTAGCACTTGTTTCGGATGATTTTACAGGAATGCGATTAGATGACAGAGAAAAAACAACCCCTGCGGATATAAAATTTGTAGATATAGAATCACATTTATTTAATACAACCTATTTTGAAGAAGGCGACCCTTTTATTGAAGAAATATTAAAAACCGGTATGGAAATAAAGATTAAAGATTAGTACATTTAGTATCCATTTTGTTTAGCACGCACTATATACAAATAATTATATTCATTTAAAAACAATTTAAAGGAGTCAATAAATGAATGTTAAAACAATTATCTTTTTAAGACGAATTGAAAACAGGGGTTTTATTCTTACATCTTGATGTTTTTCCTGAAAAACAAGAAGTACCCAGTAGCGTATTAAAATCTATATTGTTATTTTTTGACAATTATATTTGTACATTTACAAACCAAAAATTGATTTGAACTATTTTAACGATATAAACACCTTATTTAATGGCTAACGAGTCAACTTATTCCTTTGAAGATTTTAAAAATGAATGGCTAATAGAAATAACAGAAAACAACCCAACTACCGTTGAACTTGGTAATCGTTTTGCAAAAAAATTAGTAACCCAATGGCTTGATATTGAAGATGATAATGATGATATGATTTTTTGTGACGGTAGTGGTGACGGGGGAATTGACGTGGCTTATTTAAAAAGAAGTGAAAGTGAAAATGAAGGCAATAAATGGTTTTTGGTGCAAAGTAAATATGGTACAGCTTTTAATAGTAAAAGCACTTTATTAATAGAAGCACAAAAAATTATTGATACCCTTGATGGTCAAACTAAACGATTATCATCCATTACAAATGATTTAATTGAGCGATTACATATATTCAAAAGATGCTCATCGCCGAAAGATAAATTAATTTTGGTTTTCGCAACAAATTCTTCTATTTCGGAAGATGAAAATAGAGCATTGAATGATATATAAGCTATTGGAAAAGCACGACTTGGAAATATTTTTGACACGGATTCAATTTCAATCGAAACAATTTACCAAAGAATAAGCGATAATCTTGTAGAATATAAAAAATATAAAATTCCTTTTAATGCAAATTTGATTAAATCCGGCAATGACTTATTAGTTGGGTCAATAAAGTTAATCAACCTGTATCAATTTCTTAAAGATTACAAAACAAAAACAGGAGACCTTGATTTAATTTACGAAAAAAATGTTCGAAAATATTTAGGAAAAGGGAAAGTAAACAATGCTATAGTAGAAACTTTAAAAAAAAATCCTGAGATATTCGGTCTTTACAATAACGGAATTACAATTGTTGTTGAAAATTTTGAATTGGTAGAATCTGACAAATTCGAACTAACCGAACCATATGTTGTTAATGGTTGCCAAACCACAAGGACAATATGGGAAACACTTAAAACTCAACTTGAATCAGGCGGTACCGGCAAAGATATAGATGTAGAAAATTATAAGAACAAATTAGAAAGAGGAATAGTTGTAGTAAAAATCGTTAAAATTGGTAAAGACGACAATGCATTATTAACCGACATTACACGATATACTAACAGCCAAAATGCGGTTGGTAAAAAAGATTTTATTGCTTTAGTGAAGGATTTCAAAGATTTTGCAAAACAAATGAAAGATTGCTATAACATTTATCTTGAAACACAAAGAGGTGGTACTGACAGTATAAAGACTATTGAAAAACAAAAGCATAATACAAAAACTTACGATGACTATATAAGCGCATCGGCACTATTAAAAAACTATGGCGCAGCGTGGTTAGGTGAGCCGGGTAAAGCATTTGGTAGTGATGGCCCCTTCGCCCCACCCAATGGGTCAATTTTCAACCAGATATTTGACAATGGGATAAATGTTCATGATTTGTATGCTGCCTATTTATTGCAAAGGCTTACAACAAAAAAAATTAAATTTGGACGAGGTGCTGAAAAAGAAACAAGAGGTAAAACGAGATTTTTATTCTATTATGTACTTGCAGAATTAATTAAAGACTGCATGGAGTATTCTAAAATTCCCGTATCTAATCCTAACTTATCTTTACAATTTATTAATATTTTGTCTGATTTAGAATCTGAGGCAGCAATTCATTTATGTGAATTTGCAACAAATGTCATTGACCAATACCTAACAAAAGGTGAGTATTCTGTATTTAGTGAAGATAATTACATGAAGTATAACGACTTGAATGCACATCTAAAATCTGGAGACATCGCAAAAAAAAGTTTTGCACCCAATTTATATTATCTAATAACCGATGAAAAAAGGGCAATGCGAAAAAATATTGGCGGTAATAATTCCGCAAGGGATATTATTTGTGAGGCAATGACCAATAATAAACAATTTCAGGTTACAAAACAAAAAACAGAAGAAATATTAATATCAGATGTAAAAATAGGTGAAAAATATATAACTGGCGGTGAAGGAAAAAGTGTTTTTGCAACGGGATATAAATATAATGACCGTGGAGAATTTATAGTATTAGCAGGGTCTACTATATCAGGAACTATTGCACCTACAATGCAGTCTAGTCATTCAAAAATACGAGTAAAATGTATTGACGATGGCACTATTGTAAGTAATCGGTTTACTAAGGATTATTTATTTAAATCTTGGAGTGCAGCTGCATCTGTTATTTATGGCTGTAACAAAAGCGGACCGGAAATGTGGAAGCGTGAAGAATAAAATTTTATATCGAAGGCAATCGTATGATAGTTTATTTGCTTTCAAACAAAAATTCCAATTTGCCATTAAATCTTACAGGTTTAGTTTATATCAAAATTTAATTAAATCGTTTGTTTTGTGGATTAAAAATATGCAAATATTTTTTTACCTTTGTAATAAATACTTTTTTATGATAACCACATATCATTTGTATGCTGATAATCTGAATATATCTATAATAAAATCAATTAAAGAAGCATTTAAAGGTAAGACAATTGAAATTATTGTATCTGATACAACAGATGCTGAAATTACAACAGATGAATTAATTGCAAGGATTAATAATATTAAAAATAATGTAAATACAGTTTCTTTTACTGAAGAGGAATTTTTTACAAAATATAGAAAGGAAATAGCTGATGCGACAAATTAAGTTTGAAGCGAAAGCTTTAGGAGAACTTGAAGAATGGATTAAAATTCATCCTAAAACTGCTTCAAAAATTATAGATATAATTCAGGAAATTGTAAAAAAACCATTTGAAGGTAAAGGTAAGCCGGAACCATTAAAACATAAATTAAAAGGTTATTGGTCGAGAAGAATAAATGAAGAGCACCGTTTAATTTACGAAGTAACTGATACAATGATAAATATTATAGCATGTAAAGGACATTATTAATACCAGAATATTATAATATAGTTTCAGTAGCATGTTTCTATTAAATTTATGTTTATAGCCAATATGTGTCTTAATAATCAGCTGCTTCTCTCGTTCTTCAATATATTCCATTCGGTCATTAAGATGCAAGAATAATCTCATTCTCAGAACAATATAGATAAGGATTGGACATTTATACAACTAATGCTATAAATTAGTACTAATGAGTCTATGACCTTTTTTTGGGCTTTGTGGGGTATTTTTATTCAATATATCCGGAAAATCTCTGTTCTTCCTGATTCCCTGCGGAAAATCCGGAAGAAAGGGGAATAAAGACTTATTTCGAAACACAAAAAAGCAACAATAATATTTTTTATTCACCATATTCTTTCCACAATATCGCAATACAAAATAAAATTTTTATCAATAGATAAAATACTTGCGTTTTCATGATATGCAGTTGCCAAGAGTAAGCGGTCAAAAGGGTTTTTATGCTCCGGCAGTAAAGGTATTTTACTATATGCTTCCAAATAACTGTTATGAATTTGCAAAAATATCATGTCGTCTTTTATGGCTTGGTGGTATATTTCTGCTATGTTGGATTTAAAATCTAAAAGCTTTCCAACAGTTTGTTTTATGGTAATTTCAAATAGGCTAATTTGGCTAAAAAAATAGTATTTTTTGGGTCTTGAATAATATTTTTTGCTTTTAGTGATAACTTATGGCTATTTTCCTGAAATCATAACAGGCAATGTGTGTCTAAAATATAGCATTTTTTATTCATTACATATAGTCTTTCAAATCTTCTAAGGGGTCATTCAAATCATCGGGAATACTTACTTTATGTTTTAATTCTCCGTGTATTTTTTTGTTTTTTATAATCGACTTTTTTCTTCCCCCCAAAAAATAACCATTACTTCTGTTTAGGTTGTAATAGACACTTCCTCAAGCAAATAAATTTGCCCTTTATCAAAGTATCCTTTTATAGTAGTAAATATAAATCAATTTTCATTGCAAAAATACATAAATTAAAAATAACTATTCAGCATCCATAAAATGAATCCCGAAGTGATGATATTATTTACAATATTAAATAATATCATCACTTCGGGATTTAAAGAATTAGTATTCTATCTTTTACAATTTTAATCTTGTTTTTTCATTTTTACCATCGTTAATATGGTTGCTATGGCTACTGTTTCTCCGGTTTCGTCATATACATCAACCAACCATTTTACTATGCCTTTTACTATATCATCTTCGCTACGTTTTTCTTGTGCTGTTTTTTCTTTTACCGTAAGTTTTACACCTATTGTCATGCCCGGGTAAACGGGTTTTGTAAATCGGGCTTCATCAATACCATAGTTAAGAAGTACCGGCCCTTTTTTGGCATCTACAAATAAACCGGCTGCTTTAGAAAGTATAAAATAACCGTGAGCCACTCGTTTCTCAAATATTGTGCCTTCTAAGGATGTGGCATCCATGTGTGCATAGAAATTATCGCCACTTACGTTTGCAAAATTGGTAATGTCTGCTTCTGTTACGGTATGCTTAGCGGTAATTAAGGTATCGCCAACCGTTAACTCTTCAAAATACTTACGGAAAAGATGTGCTTCGGGTTCATGTTGTTTGGCTCCCTGCTGATAAACATTGGCAATATGTGTAAGTGTAGTTGGCGAACCTTGTATAGCCGTTCTTTGCAGATAATGCAATACACCTCTTTTACCACCCATTTCTTCGCCACCACCTGCTCTGCCCGGCCCACCATGCACCAATAATGGCATTGGCGACCCGTGGCCTGTACTTTCTTTGGCACAGTCCATATTTAATATTAATATTCTGCCATGCATACAAGCGGTACCTAAAACCAATTCTTTTGCAATATCGTTATTGCCGGTAACCACAGAGCCTACAAGACTGCCCCTACCCATTTTAGCCAATTCAATAGCCTCATCTATGTTATTATAAGGCATAATTGTAGATACAGGTCCAAAAGCTTCAATGTTATGACAATCGGTATTTGTGAACGGATGATTATTAAGGAAAATAATAGGTGGTAAAAATGCACCTTTATTTTTATCTGCACCAAGTACATCAAAATGTTCTAAATTACCAATAACTATTTGCTGCGATTGTGCTAATTGCTGTACTTTTTCTTTCACCTCATTTCGTTGAGCTAAACCTGCCAAAGGGCCCATACGCACTTCTTTAATGCTTGGGTCGCCAATGGTTGTAGTATGCAAGCGTTTACCTAAGGCAATCTGCACGTCCTCTACCCGGTTGGCAGGTACTATTATTCTACGTATTGCAGTACACTTTTGTCCGGCTTTGGTAGTAATTTCTCTGGTTACTTCTTTAATAAAAAGATCAAATTCGGGCATTCCCGGATATACGTCGTTACCTAATATACAGCAATTAAGAGAGTCTGCTTCCAAATTAAAAGGCACAGATTCTGATAATATTCTGGGGTGTGCTTTTAAGCTTCTACCTGTAGATGCAGAACCTGTAAACGTAACAACGTCTTGTGTTTCAATCGTATCCAAAATGCCTCTTGCACTGCCGCATATTAATTGTAAAGCACCTTGCGGTAGTATATTCGATTTTATTATCTCCTCAAAAACGGCTTCGGTTAAATAAGAGGTAAGGGTTGCCGGTTTTACAATTGCCGGTACACCTGCAAGCAGATTAACGGCAATTTTTTCCAACATACCCCAAACCGGAAAATTGAATGCGTTAATATGTACTGCTACCCCCTCTCGTGGCACCATTATATGTAAGCCGTTGAAAGTATTGTTTTTGCTTAGTTTAGCTGTATCACCATCAACATAAAAACGCTCATCCGGAAACTGCCTGCGTAGGCTTGCATAAGCAAATAAATTACCTATACCACCTTCAATATCCACCCAAGAATCAGAACGAGTGGCACCCGTATTGGCACTTACTTCATAAAAATACTCCTTACGTTCCATTAAATACAAGGCAAGTGCTTTTAGCATTCTGCCTCTTTCCTGAAACGTTAGTTTGCGTAATGCAGGACCACCTATTTTGCGTGCATAGTGCATCATGGCACCAAAATCAAGCCCTTCGCTGCTTGCATTATAGATGGCATTGCCTGTAATTGCATTATAAAGTGTTTCGCCTTCATTAGCTCCTCTTACCCATTTGCCTTCGGCATAATTTTTTAGTTGTGTTATTTCCATAATATTAAAACCTTATTTCTTTGCGTATGCAAAATAGGTATTTTATAATTGGTGGGCAAATATCAGTTGCAACTAAGCAACTATTTGTATATTACAATATTGCAAATGTTCAGGCTTCATAATAAATAGTTATAACACTTGCAATAAAACAATATGTTGTACAGTAAAATTACAACTAAAATCTTTCTAATTTAAGTATATTTACAAAAAAGACAGTACATATACTATTTTTTGTTTAAATAATAATATTAATAAAATGCAATAATTTGGCACCCAACTTGTTTATAAATAAAATATATAAGTAGATTTTAAAAAAAATTAGCAATAAAACTTGAAAAATAAACCAATTATCCTTATTAAAAAGATGTAAAATCTAAACTTTTCCCATAAATTTGCCGTCCTTAATAAAAACATAATAGATACCAGAGATGTCAGTAATTTTAAAAATAAGAAAAAACGGAAAACTTGCCGGTGGGGTTATTGCCCTATCCCTTAGTATTTGGATTCTTATGGAGGGGGCTAATAACTCTTCTTTAAAAGATTTTTTTCGTGGTTCAAGCAGCAATAGTGTAATGACTATTAATGGTACAAAAATACAACCTAAGGAGTTTGAAATTCGTGCTAAAGAAATGGAGACATTAATGGCTGTTTATAATCCACAACAAAAAATGGATGAAGCCGGTAGAGCACAAATTAGAGAACAAGTAATGCAAGTAATGATTTTAGACGCTGTTTTAGGAAAGCAGTGCGATAAATTAGGTATTACTACTACCGATGAAGAAAAAAATGAATTAATCTATGGTGCTAATGCAGACCAATTAGTAAAAAGATTTTCTTTTCAGGGTCAGGCATTATTCAATAATCCCGAAACAGGTGCATTTGACCCTGCAAGAGTAAAAGGAATAGAAAAAGATTTAGCTAATCCGCCTAAAGATGCAAACCCACAGATATACGAAAAAATAAACGAACAGTTTTCTGCCGTTAAAGAATATGTGGTTAGAATGAACCGCATTAATAAATTTAATGCTATTTTCACTTCCTCTGTTTATTCCCCACTATACCAATCTAAAAAAATGCTTGAAGACAGAAATGCAATAGCAAGTATCAGATTGGTTAAAGTACCTTATTCATCTATCCCCGATACTAAAGTTACTGTTACAGACGATGACTTAAATAATTTTATACAAAAGCATAAGGCTATGTTTGAAATAGACCAGCCTGTGCGCGGTATAGAATTTGTTTCTGTTGATATTGTGCCTTCCGCAACTGATACCGCATCGGTATTAAGTTTTATGGCAGATATAAAACATGATTTTGCAAGCACAAAAGACAACAAAAATTTTGTAAACAGTAAGTCTGATGATGCTTCTTTTTCTGAAGCTTTTGTAAACAAAAAAATGCTGACCACTCCCTATGTTGATTCTATTTTTGCTAAATCTTTAGACAGTATATATGGTCCGTATTATGAAAACGGTTTTTATAAAATGACAAAGGTTACTGAGCGTAAAACCTTACCTGATTCTGTAAAATGCAGACACATTTTAATAAAAACAAAGGACAAAGATAAAGATATGCTTGATTCTGCTGTTGCACAAACAAGAATTGACAGTATTGTAAATGCTATTAAAGGTGGTGCTTCTTTCGATACGATGGTTGTAAAATTCTCTGACGATGATGGTAGTAAAAAAGATGGTGGTGTTTATTGGTGGTCTTTAGCACAAAGACAAGGACTATCAAAGGAGTTTGGTGATTTTGTTTTTGATGGTCATCCCGGTGAGAAAAAAACGGTACATGTATCCAATCCAAACTATTCCGGTTATCATTATATAGAAATATTAGAACATAAAAATCCATCGGACGCCATAAAAATTGCTACAGTAACTAAAATTCTTACTCCTAGCGAAACTACAAGTCAAGATATTTTTAATAAAGCAAATGAGTTTGCAGGTAAGAGTGCTAATGCTGCTGATTTTGATAAAAATATAAAAACCTTTATTTTAGAAAAGAAACTTAGCGAGAATATTAGAATTAATACTTTTAATATTAATAATATAGGTGCGAGTAGAGAATTAATAAGGTGGTTATTTGAACATAAAATTGGTGATATTTCAGGTGCTATAGAGGTTGAAAAACAAAAATATGTAATTGCGAAAATTACATCTGCACAAGAAAAAGGTACATCGGGCATTACTTCTTCTAATCGCCCAATGTTAGAGCAAAGAGTAAAAGATGAGATGAAGGCAAAACAAATAATACAAAACTGCCAAGGAAAACCAAATTTAGAGGCTATTGCAACTGCTACAAGTCAACAAGTACAGCAATTTGATACAATAGCAGTTGGTAATTCTTTAATACCCGGTTTAGGTTACGAGCCTAAAGTTGTAGGTTATGCATTTTATAGTGGTTTACAACCTAATGCAGTTTCACCGGGTATTAAGGGTGCCGGTGGTGTTTACTTTATTTCGGTTCTTAATCGTAGAAATAACCCGGAAGACCCACAATTTGCACAAAGAGTACAGGAAGACCGTGCACGTCAAGAAGGGCAGTTAAGAAACGCATTAGGGCAAATGATGCAAACTTTAATACCTAAAATGGCAGATATAAAATACTATCCTGCAAATTTCTAAATAAATTATTATCCCATAATATAAAAAGGTTATCCAAATTAACGGATAACCTTTTATAATTTGAGCAAAAACTTATTTTTTATAAATTAGGTTGTGGAGTATAACGCAAATAAGGTTTTACAACGCGTAAGCCTTTCGGGAAGTTCTTTTCAGCATCGGCAGTTGTCATAGACGGTACTACAATTACGTCTTCACCTTCTTTCCAGTCTGCAGGTGTAGCTACGCTGTAATCGGAAGTTAGTTGTAATGAATCTATAACTCTAAGCACTTCAACAAAATTTCTGCCTGTAGAAGCCGGATAAGTAATAATAAGTTTTACTTTTTTATCAGGACCAATTACAAATAAAGACCTAACTGTAAGGGTAGCACTAGCATTCGGATGAATCATATCATACAAAGTAGCTACATTACGGTCTGCATCTGCAATAATAGGAAAAGTAACGGTGGTATGCTGTGTTTCATTAATATCGTTAACCCAGCCATTATGCTTGTCTAACGAATCTACACTAACAGCAAGAACCTTTACGTTTCTTTTTTCAAACTCACTCATTAAATGAGAAGTACGTCCTAACTCTGTAGTACAAACCGGAGTATAATCTGCCGGGTGCGAAAACAAAATACCCCAGCTATCACCTAAATATTCGTGGAAATTAATGGCGCCCACAGTAGTAATTGCATAAAAGTCGGGTGCAATATCCCCTAATCTTAAACCCATAGTTTTTTGTTTTAAAATTATATAATTTTTGTGATAAACTGTATATTTACAATAAAAATAGCTGTATAAATTAATTTTATAAAACACAATAATTATATAAATTCTACGTTTAAACAATATATGCATAAATTTCTTATTGCAACATTGTTTTTTTTAAGCTTGTTTAGCTTAAATATGGATGGGCAGTCGTATTACACTTCAACAGAATATGGATTTTCGGTAGGGTTAAGTCAATATTTTGGAGATTTGAATGATAGCTATGGGTTAAAGACTCTTAATCCGGTTTATGGTATTACCTTAAAAAAGCATCTAAACCAATTTATTTCTATGAAAATAATTGGCAACATGACGCATGTAGGGTATAGCGACGCATACAATTCTAACCTTTATGAAAAAATGCGAAACCTTAGTTTCGAGAGTAATATTGTAGAAGGGATATTGCAAGCTGAATTTAATTTTTTTCGTTTTGCAACCGGCGACCCTTATTATCGCTTCACACCTTATTTAACAGGTGGTATAGGGGCTTTTTATTATAAGCCATATACATTTTATAATGGTTCGCAATATGATTTACAACCATTAGGTACCGAAGGGCAAAATGCAGGTTATGGACGCAAATACGACCAATATGCACTTTGTTTCCCTATTGGTATCGGTGTTAAATTCTGGTTGCTTGGTGGTCTTAATATCAGCTTGGAAATTGCAGACAGATTAACATCAACCGATTATTTAGATGATGTAAGCAATACTTATATAGGTGTAAATAATTTTCCTGCCAATTCTGTTGCTTCAAAAATACAAGACAGGTCTTTAGAAATAAATGGAAATAAAACAGCTTTAGGACGACCTAGTAAGCAGCGAGGCAATTCAAGCACTAACGACCAATATATGGTTGGCGTACTCAGTTTGTCATGGCATTTTAAAACCTATAAATGTCCTGCAAATTTAAACGATGATATGATTCGAGTTAGGAGACGCTAATTATTCGATTATTATATCTATATTGGCAGATAATGTTCTTGCTGTAAAATAGTAATAAATTTGCCGCCGGAATATTCAAAGAAATCAAACTTCTTTCTATCCTATCATTTTATAGAAGTTAATATTTTAAATGCAAAAAAAACGACCATATACTCTTTCTATTGCAGGTTTCGACCCATCAGCCGGAGCAGGTTTACTTGCAGATATTAAAACATTTGAATGTAATGAAGTATATGGTTTTGGAGTTGTGTCTGCCTTAACTTGGCAAAATGATATTGAATTTAATAAATTTGAGTGGGTAGATGTCCATAAAATTATCAGCCAAATTGAATTATTACTACGGAGGTTTGATATAAAATACATTAAAATTGGGCTTATTGAAAACCTAAATGTATTACAACAATTAATTGCTTATTTACACAAAGAAATTACAGAACCCATAATCATTTTTGACCCGATATTAAAAGCAAGCGCAGGCTTTGTTTTTAATACTCTTCAAAATGAAGCCTTAATATTGCAACAATTTAAAGGTATATACTGCATTACACCTAATTTACCGGAAGTAAAAGCACTGTTTGGAGAAAATGATTTAGAAAAGAAACTATTAGAAATAAGTATTGCTATTAATATATATTTAAAAGGTGGTCATGGAAATAATACTATTGTTGAAGACATACTTTATAGTAATAAGACAATTTCTATATTTGCAAACGATAGAATAGAGAACGGAGAAAAACATGGTAGTGGCTGTATTTTATCTGCTGCATTACTTGCTCAACTTGCTTTAGGAAATTCTTTAAATATTGCAGCACAAAAAGCAAAAGAATATACATGGCAAGCTCTTGCAAGTAACAGTTCGTTATTGGCATACCATACTAAAACAATAACACATGAAACTAATTAGCAAGTTACATTATATTACTACAAATGCAGACATGGCAGAGCAAGCCTGTAAAGGTGGTGTAAAATGGATACAATTAAGACTTAAAAACGTTAGTGATGTTCATTTTTTTACAGTTGCAAAAGAAGTACAAACTATTTGCAAAAAACATAATGCAACTTTTATAATAAACGACAATGTGCAATTGGCATTAGAGCTAAAAGCAGATGGTGTGCATTTAGGAAAAGAAGATACCCTGCCACAGGATGCAAGAGCAATATTAGGTAACGATATTATTATTGGCAGTACTGCCAATACAATTGAAGATGTTACACAACTTTCTAAAATGCCAATAAATTATATCGGATTAGGTCCATATAAATTTACGGATACAAAACAAAATTTGAGTCCTGTTTTAGGACTAAAAGGCTATATAGACATTATTAATAGTTTAAATAATATAAAAGTGCCACCCATAATTGCGATTGGCGGTATTAGAATAGAGGATACAGCAAGTATTTTAAATACAGGTGTCTATGGTATAGCAGTATCGGGTGCAATAACTTTTGCACCAAATATTGCAGATGCTGCTAGAAGCTTTATAGTACAATTAGGATAAATTACATTGGGTATATCTAAAATGTTGATAATTAAGGGCGTTAATTCTTATTATCTTTGTACATAATAAGAATTAATTCCAAAATACAAATGAGAAATACAGTAAGGTTCGATTGGGCATTAAAGCGATTGTTGAGGAATAAAACCAACTATGGTATTTTAGAAGGCTTTTTGAGCGAATTACTTGGCGATAATATTAAAATAGAGAAAATTTTAGATAGTGAAAGTAATAAACAAACCTTTGATAATAAGCTGAACAGAGTAGATATGCTGGTTCAGAATAGCAAGCATGAAATTATTATAATAGAATTTCAAACAAATTATATGTCAGACTACCTTACAAGAATGTTGTATGGTACTTCTAAAATTATTATAGATTTTATGGATATGGGCATGAATTATGCTCAAGTAAAGAAAATAATATCTATAAATATTGTATTTTTCGATTTAGGGCATGGTTTAGATTATATATATCATGGAACAACTAAATTTGTTGGTTTAAACAAACATGACACACTCAGTCTTTCTACAAACGAACAAAAAGTATATCTTACTCCCGTTATAGAAAAGGTGTATCCGGAGTATTATATTATTAAAGTAAATCAGTTTAATGAACGTGCTAAAAACACAGTTGATGAATGGATAAATTTCTTGAAAACAGAAGAGGTAAATGAAAATACAATTGCAAAAGGATTAAAACAAGCGAGAGAAACACTTGATTTGTTAAAATTGACCAAAGAAGAACAATCGGACTACTATAGAGACATGAATGCATTTCGTGATTATGAAAGTGGTATGACTTCCAATTATAGTTTAGGCGAAGAAAAAGGTATTAAAATTGGTGAGGAGAAAGAAAGAATAAAAGGCGAAGAGAAATTTAAACAAAAGCAAATTGAAACAGCAAAAAAATGTCTTAAAAAAGGTATGAGTATGGATGAAATAATAGACTTAACAGAACTAACAAAGCAGGAAATAATTGACTTAATAAACAAGTAAAATATTTATAATGAATGATAATTTGATAATTGCCGATACTCTATTCTCATCCCGTTTATTTACAGGTACCGGAAAATTTGGTAATCATTTAACAATGGAAGAAGCATTGTTGGCATCAGGTACAGAGTTAGTAACAGTTGCATTAAAGCGAATAAACCCTGACGAAGAAGAAGAAGATATTTTACAGCATCTTAACCATAAACATTTAAGATTATTACCCAATACATCGGGTGTGCGTAATGCCGAAGAAGCTGTTTTTGCAGCCCGTCTTGCCCGTGAAGCCCTACATACAAATTGGTTGAAATTAGAAATACATCCCGACCCCAAATACCTGATGCCCGACCCTATAGAAACACTTAAAGCCGCAGAGATTTTAGTTAAAGAGGGCTTTATTGTTTTACCTTATATACATGCCGACCCTGTTTTATGCAAAAGACTTGAAGCTGTAGGTGTAGCTGCTGTAATGCCTTTGGGTAGCCCAATAGGTAGTAATATGGGGTTGAAAACAATGGAGTTTTTAGAAATTATTATAGAACAAAGTAATATACCTGTTATTATAGATGCAGGTATTGGTGCGCCAAGCCATGCTGCTGCCGCAATGGAAATGGGTGCCGATGCAGTGCTCGTAAATACGGCGATTGCTGTTGCCGGGAACCCTGTAAATATGGCACACGCATTTAAAATGGCTGTTATTGCAGGTAGAATGGCCTACCTTGCCAAATTAGGTACTGTAAAAAAATATGCAGAAAATAGCAGTCCGCTTACTGCATTTTTAAGTTAAAAAATATAATTTATATGTTTCAAGATACATTTGAAAAATACAACTGGGATGAAGTGCGTACTTCCATTTATTCTAAAACGGATAAAGATGTACTTCGTGCCTTATCAACTACTAAACGTGATATTGAAGATTTTAAAGCTTTAATATCGCCTGCCGCTGCACCCTATTTAGAACAAATGGCACAATTAAGCCACCAATTAACACAAAAAAGATTTGGTAAAACGATTCAGTTATATGCCCCTTTATATTTATCTAATGAATGCCAAAATATTTGTAACTACTGCGGCTTTAGTTTCGATAATAAAATAAAACGTAAAACACTAAGCGGCATTGAAATACTACAAGAAGCACAATATTTGAAACAACAAGGTTTTGAACATGCTTTATTAGTTACCGGCGAAGCTACACAAACAGTAGGTGTTGGCTATTTACAGAATTCAATAAAATTACTTAAAGATGTGTTTTCTAATATATCAATAGAAGTACAGCCTTTAGAGCAAAATGAATATGAGGTTTTAATAAATGAAGGGCTTTATGCCGTTTTGGTATATCAAGAAACGTATCATAAAGATAATTACAAAGATTATCACCCAAAAGGCAAGAAATCTAATTTTAATTATAGATTAGATACCCCAGACAGATTAGGAAAAGCAGGAATACACAAAATAGGGCTTGGTGTATTAATAGGGCTAGAAGACTGGCGTACAGATAACTTTTTTACGGCATTGCATTTAAATTATCTTGAAAAAAAGTATTGGCAAACAAAATACAGTATCTCTTTCCCAAGGTTAAGACCGGCTGAGGGGCTTATAGAACCCAAAGTAATAATAAGCGATAAAGAATTGGTACAGCTTATATGTGCATGGCGTATTTTTAATGAAGAGTTAGAATTGTCTATATCTACAAGAGAAAGTGAGGTTTTTAGAAATAATATTATAAAATTAGGCACTACAAGCATGAGTGCCGGCTCGCGTACAAATCCGGGAGGCTATACAATTGAGGAAGAATCGCTGGAACAATTTGAGATAAATGATGACAGAAGTGTGGAAGAAATTATAAATCAAATAAAAAAAACAGGTTATAAGCCTGTTTGGAAAGATTGGTTTTTAATGAAGAATGCTACTGTTCTTGCTCTGCCCTAACATTTTTTCTTAAAACTTTGTCTAAGATAATTAATGCCAGAACTACATTAAAACCAATTACTATATTTATAATGCCACCTGAAGAAAAGGCAGGTTTTTTGAATTGACTTAGATTTATTTTTTCAGCTATATTTTTTATAGATATACTACTATGTATGCTGTTCCAATTTGTGGTAGAAATAGAATAGATAAATAGGCTACTAATCATAATAATAAAAAATGCAGCTATTCCCTTTATAACACCTAATTTAATATACTTATTAGTTGCAGTGGCTATTTGAGTAGTAGCCACTTCTTCCATAACATTTTTACTAAACCGAAGAGATGGTTGTTCCGTTTCTAAATTAGTTGCTATATGTAAATTGAAGGCACTTATTTCATCATATTTCCGTTTCCATTCTGTATTGGTAGCTAATAGGAGTTCTGTTTGCTCCCGTTCGGCTTGGGTGCAACTATTATCAATATATTCCCATATTTTAATTTCTATATATTCGTTGGCTTCCATTTACGCTTAAATTTAGTTACTTTTTTTACAATTTCACCTATTAATTGTTATAGGCTAATTCTTTCCTGTATTTATTTTCTACAATTTCCTTTAGCTTTTGTCTGGCTCTAAATAATTTTACTTTTACATTTGTTGGTGTTAAGCCTACAATAACACCTATTTCTTCAATAGATTGCTCTGCTATATAAAATAAATTCAGAATAAGGCTATCTGCTTCCGGAAGTAAATTCATTGCCGTATTTATTAATTCTTTTTGTGTTTTTTGTTCCAATTGGGTAGATGCACTCTCTGTATTACCGGCATAAAATATCAATTTTTCTTCATCCATTAATACACTGCCTTCTTTTTTCTTTCTTAAATGAGACAAACAGGTAGTATTTACAATAGCATATAACCAAGTACTGAATTTCGAGTTGCCTTTAAAATCGGCAAGAAAGCGATAGGCTTTTACAAAAACATCTTGTGCCAATTCTTCTGCAAGTTCTCTGTTATTAATATAACGCATTACAATTGTAAACACATAATTACTATAGCGAGATACAAGAATGGAATATGCAGATTTATTCCCTTGCAGAATAGACCTAATTATTTCCGTATCATCTTGTTCCTTTATCATTCGTATCTAAGACGCTCAATTTAAAATAAAGGTTACAAATTTTTTTTGTTTTTAGAGACTATTTTTATTCATAAGACATATTGTGTTATATGTGCAAATAACAAAGCAAAATAGTGGTCTATATTCTGCCAAAATGGAAAATAGTTTTCATTTTTTTATCTGCAAAAATGTCTGTAAAGCAAAATATTTAATATTATATTGTATATAATTAAGCGTTTTTTACTGCCATTTTTTCCGAAAAGGCATTTGGCACAAAATATGACTATTTAGATTTAGAAATTTAAAATTGTAAAACTTAAAATTATTAACATGTCAACAAAAGTGAACATTACTCCATTACACGACAGAGTTATTGTAAAATCTTCTCCTGCTGAAGAAAAAACTGCCGGTGGAATTATTATTCCTGATACTGCAAAAGAAAAACCACAAAGAGGTATTGTTATTGCTGCCGGACCGGGTAAAAAAGATGAACCAATGACTGTAAAAACAGGCGATACCGTTTTATACGGTAAATATGCAGGTACTGAAATTACTTTTGAAGGTACTGAATATTTAATTATGCGTGAAAGTGATATTTTGGCTGTTATTTAATATATAAACGAATATCACAATAGTATTTTTAAAATTTAAAATAAAAATTAAATAATAACCACTTCTAATTTTCAATTGTAGATAGAAGTAAAAAATTAAACAAAAATGGCAAAACAACTTTTTTTTGATGTAGAAGCACGTAACCGCATGAAACGCGGCGTGGATATTCTTGCAGATGCAGTAAAAGTAACTCTTGGACCAAAAGGTCGTAATGTAGTAATAGAAAAAAAATTCGGTGCCCCCTCTGTTACTAAAGACGGTGTTACTGTAGCTAAAGAAATAGAATTAGAAGACAGTATTGAAAATATAGGTGCACAGATGGTTAAAGAAGTAGCATCTAAAACTGCAGACCAAGCAGGTGATGGTACTACTACAGCTACTGTATTAGCACAATCTATAATTGGTGTAGGTTTAAAAAATGTTGCTGCAGGTGCTAATCCTATGGATTTGAAACGCGGTATAGACAAAGCAGTTACTGCTGTTGTTGCTAATTTAAAATCTCAATCTCAAAAAGTTGGTAACGACAATAAAATGATTGAGCAAGTAGCATCTATTTCTGCAAATAACGATATTGCTATTGGTTCTCTAATAGCTAAAGCAATGGCTAAAGTAGGTAATGAAGGTGTTATAACCGTTGAAGAAGCTAAAAGCACAGAAACTACTGTTGATATAGTAGAAGGTATGCAGTTCGACCGTGGTTATTTAAGTGCTTACTTTGTAACCAATACCGAGAAAATGCAGGTTGAATTAGCGAATCCATATATACTTATTTATGAAAAGAAAATAAGTACATTAAAAGATATTCTTCCTATTTTAGAGAGTGTTGTACAAAGCGGCCGTCCTTTATTAATTATTGCAGAAGATGTTGACGGTGAAGCATTGGCAACACTTTGTGTAAATAAATTACGTGGTTCTTTAAAAATTGCTGCTGTTAAAGCTCCGGGCTTTGGCGACCGCCGCAAAGAAATGTTACAAGATTTAGCTGTATTAACCGGCGGTACTGTAATAAGCGAAGACCAAGGTTATAAATTAGAAAACGCTTCAATACCTTACTTAGGTGTTGCTGAAAGCATTACTATAGACAAAGACAACACTACAATAGTAGGTGGTAAAGGTAAAAAAGAAGACATCGTAGCTCGTGTTAATCAAATTAAAGCACAGATTGAATCAACTACTAGCGATTATGACCGTGAGAAATTACAAGAGCGTTTGGCTAAATTAAGCGGTGGTGTTGCTGTACTTTATGTAGGTGCTGCCAGCGAAGTAGAGATGAAAGAAAAGAAAGACCGTGTTGACGATGCTTTACACGCTACACGTGCTGCTGTAGAAGAAGGTATTGTGCCAGGTGGCGGTATTGCTTACATTCGTGCTATAGATTCTTTAATGGATGTAGTAACTGACAATGCTGACGAAAAAACAGGTGTACAAATTATTCGTAGAGCATTAGAAGAACCATTACGTCAAATAGTTGCCAATGCAGGTTTAGAAGGTTCTGTTATCGTACAGAAAGTGCGCGAAGGCAAAGGTGATTATGGCTTTAATGCACGTACAGAAATATTTGAAAACTTATTAGCTGCCGGTGTTATAGACCCTACTAAAGTAAGTAGAATAGCATTAGAAAATGCGGCATCTATTGCCAGTATGTTACTAACTACCGAATGTGTAATAGCAGACAAACCAGAACCGAAGTCTTCTGCCCCAATGGGTGGTGGTATGCCGGGTGGCATGGGTGGTATGGATTATTAATACTTCAACCGAATATAATAAAAAGAACAAAGCCTCCGGTGTACCGGGGGCTTTGTTCTTTTTTATGTGGGGGTAGAATGTAGTTTTATGTTGGAAGCTGCTCGACATCTTGTTATTCAAACAGTTTTATTCTCACTTCCCGATTCCCTGCGGGAAATCTGGAAGAACGGAGCATAAAATAAAGATTTTCTATTTTACAAAACACATTACTAAAAATAAATGCCTAAATTTGTATAAGATACCAATAAACCACCATGGCAAAATATATAGACATCTTTACAGATTACGGATTTAAAAAGATTTTTGGGGAAGAGGCAAATAAGAATTTTCTTATTGATTTTCTGAATTCCTTATTGCCGGATGCACATATTAAAGACTTAACTTTTAAGAACACAGAGCAATTACCCGTAACACTCATTGAACGTAAAGCGGTTTATGACATCTATTGCGAAAATGAACTTGGTGAGAAATTTATTGTGGAGCTACAAAAAGCCAAGCAGAATTATTTTATGGAACGCACCATATATTATTCTACATTCCCTATTAGTGGGCAGGCACTAAAGGGTGAATGGGACTATAACCTGAAAGCAGTTTATTGTATTGGGATACTGGATTTTAAATTTAGCCCCGATAACTATCGGGATACAAATGAAGCGGAAATGGGCGAAGTTGTACATACACATACCATCAAAAACCAAAATAACAGGCAGGTATATGACAAGCTAACCTATATTTATTTAGAAATGCCCAATTTCTGTAAAGAGGAGCATGAGTTGAAAACCCGTCTTGACCAATGGCTATTCTTTATCAAAAACCTTGAAACTTTTACAGTGATACCGGAAATATTTAAAAATGATGGTGTATTTATAGAGGCTATAGAAAAAGCAGAGCTATCAAAAATGAGTGAAGAGGCAAAGGCAATCTATTTTGCAGGGTTGAAAGCTTACCGCGATAATTACTCAATTATGAAAACCGCAATGAGTGAAGGCATGGAAAAAGGTATGGAAAAAGGTATGGAGAAAGGAATTGAAAAAGGCGAAGCAAACAAAGAAAAATATGCTGATGAAAAAGTAAAGAAAGAGAAATTAGAAATTGCAAAAAACTGCCTAAAAAATGGTTTGAGCATAGATATGACAGTCAAATTAACCGGGCTAAGCGAGCATGAAATTAAGGATATTGCTATGTAGTACTATTTATGGATGTGGGGTGGGTTACGCCTCTTTATTGGTGTTTGCCACTTTCATTTAGCTTTTATCAAGTAAATGCCTTCTTAGAAGGAGTTTTATAATCACTTTCGGATTCCCTGCGGAAAATCCGGTAGAACGGGGAAAACCATATGAGATGGAGTTTTATTTGGAGTTCAAGATGCCCTGATGGGACAGCGTTTACACCAGCTAATTTTATTCTTGCTGGTAAGGATATTGGATATAACACTTTAGTTGATAAAGAATTATTGCATCACGAAATGGGACATATTGCAACTTATGACATAATGGGTATCGGATTCTATACAACATTCATTTCAATACCGAGCGTAATTAATTTTCATTTAGATACGTATAATGGACATAATAATTTTTATACTGAAAAAATTGCAAACACGCTCTCTGAATTTATTTATGGAGAATTTACAGATAAAAAACATTACCCAACATATTATATATATAAAAGACAATAAATACAACATGAAATATATATCAATTATTTTTCTTTTCTTTTCCTCTTCATGTATTTTAGATACTTGGGACAATAGACTAATTGCAGTAAATAATTCAGACAAAAAAATACTATATCATTGGCAGGTAAATAAATATTACGATACAATAATAGATTCAGAATATTGCAATACTATGGGGCTTTATGATATTCCACCAAAAATAAAAGCAAAATATATAATTACACAAAATAAATGGGAATTTGCCTTAAAAGATTCTTTTGTATTAATGTTTCATGTTTTTGATCCAGATACAGTTAAAAAATATGGAATATGTAAGACATTTAGAGAAAGAAAATACTTAAAACAATATGTATTAACCTATAAAGATTTGGAAAAAATAAATTGGAAAATTGAATATAATAGTAAATAACAAATTTAAAGCTAATAAATATTTTTAAATTTTGTTTAAACCTAAATATTCAGAATTACATTCTTCAATTATTCCAAGTTCTTTAAAAGAAGTAAAAACATACTAATAATTAATCTCAAAAATTAACCTTAAACAATAAAAATATAAACATAAGCATAAATAATATTATCACCTCCACCTTTTCCCAACCGCCACCCCTGCAAATAAGCAAACCTGCCAGGGATAGGCGGCTTGGTCTGCCATAATAGCTAATGGTTTGTAATAGAACGAACCATTAACACCTAAAGTAACCACTTGTACAAAAGATTTTTTGCCGGGTATTATGGCAACTGCCGCATCAAAATACGCACCGGGTAGATAATCAATTTCACCCAAACTTTTTGTCCATGTTGAGGCTCCGAGAATTAGGTTTTGGTTCAAAAATTACGATGAGTCTGCTTTGGTGTATTTATTTTGTTCTATATGTGCGGTTTCGGGAGTGGTAGAATAATCTACATAGATTAGCTTTAGGTAATAGGGTTTCAGCATTGCAACGCTAAGCCCCATTGTAGTCCCCACTGGTGCTCGTTTGCAACGAGCATCTAATGTTTGGCGTTTGCAACGCCTGTAAGAATAAACAAAATATCGAAAACCACGTTGTTCAACTCATTTTCTTTCACTGTCAATAATTGCGGAGAATAATGAAGTATTTGCTCGTTAGTTCTTTCTAAATTTATTAACGTAAAATCCAAATCTTCTGAAAAGCGGTAATTCACAAATTACTATAGAGTACAAGCAAAGTTATAAAAAAGAGTACCTTAAATGCAATTTGCTATTTTTTTGATGGCTATTATATTGCAAAGTCAATAAATGGTTGTATTTCACCTTTATCTGCCTGCCTTTTTGCTTTCAGATAATTTGTTCTTATTTGTTCGTTTTTATTCTGTTCAGCTCTTCCCCAACTAAAAAACATTTTTTCTAAAAACATGGCTCATTATGACGTCTTCAATCAGCTGAGAATGACGTCCGGAGCCATTCGGAAAGCAATGAATATAGCATGAAAAATACAAATAATTTTTCAGGTTATAGCCTTAAATTTAATATTTATTTTCAGGTTATACCCTGAAAATATCAAATTTCTCGGTTCATCCATTTATCTTAATAGCAGGTTTTCTCGTAGTTGTGAATACCCTGAATTCACCTATATGGAAATTAATTATTCTCAAGTGGATTGCCAAATTTCGGCAGGTATTACTAAATACTTTTTTTATTGGAATACAATCCTTTGTATAACTAAAAAATCATTACTAAGCCGGCAAAAACTAATAAGATACCTACACTTGTAAGCCCAATAAGCACTAAGTGAAAATAATCTTGCGCAAAAGAGGATGTAATCGTTAAGCCGAAACTTAATAAACAAATTATAGCCCCAATAGCTATAAAAGTAAGTCCTTGTAATCGTTTTTTCTCGGCACGCATTTTTATTAATTCGTGCAATTTTTCACGAACTGATGTTGGTTCATAACCGGTTGCAACCAAATTATGTTCTATCTCGTTTTTGTGATGCCCTTTATCAAGTAGGCTGTGAATACTTTGTATTAATGTTTCATTGTTTAATGTAGTAGTCATATCTACAAATTTTAGAACACCTAAATTAGTTATTTTTTTGAATAAAACAAGATATTTTTGTCTTTTTTGTAAAATATTTTTTTATATTTTTTATTATTTCATTTTATTCTTTCATTCAATACATTCTTAGTTGGTTTCTCTCTTAGTAAATTGATGTAGTTAATAAGATATGCGATTATTTTTGAATGCTAAACAATTTGGATGCTTTAAACTTCGATGTTATTCTTAAACCGGCTTTATTTACTAAAAATATTTAGAAATAATATTTTTAGTAAATAAAATAGACCAACTACATAGAATGTTAATATGAAGGATAATTTGTTTTCAAAATTGAGCCGTCTCTGTTTTTCTATTACCTTTGGCAGCATTAATTTTATCAGGCTGTTACAATGAAGAAAAAAATAGCATTACTTGCCGGTAGTTACTCTGGAGAGTATATAATTTCTATACAAACCGCAGAAACAATAGAAAAAAATTTAGACCGCGACTTATATCAGGTATATAAAATAATAATTACCAAACAAGAATGGTATTACGAGGGTGCAAATGGTAAAATTCAAGTAGATAAAAATGATTTCTCCTTATTAGTAGATGGTCATAGAATCAATTTTGATTGTGTATTTATTGCCATGCATGGTTCGCCCGGCGAAGATGGTAGAATACAAGGCTATTTAGATATGTTAGGTATTCCTTATACTACTTGCAATGCAATCGTGTCTGCTCTAACTTTTAATAAAAGCTATTGCAATAAAGTTGTAAAATCTTTTAATGTAGTAAATATAGCTAATTCGGTACATTTAATAAAAAGTGAGCCCTATTCTATGGGGGCTGTATTAGACGAATTAAAACTACCGGTATTTGTAAAACCGAACGAAAGCGGCAGTAGCCTTGGGGTAAGCAAAGTAAAAAGAGTAGAAGCTTTATTAGGTGCAATAGAAAAAGCGTTTAAAGAAGATAATCAGGTATTAATAGAAGAATTTATTGAGGGTAGAGAACTTACGATAGGGGTATTTAAAATTAATGGTTGCTTGTTTGCGTTGCCTGCAACGGAAATAGTTAGTAAAAATGAGTTTTTCGACTTTGAAGCAAAATATACACCCGGTGTAACAGATGAAATTACACCTGCACAAATAGATGAAAATCTAAAGGAACAATTAGAATCTAAGGCTATGTATATATACAGACATTTGAACTGTAGAGGAATTGTAAGAATGGATTTTATTCTGGAAAAAAATACGAATAAATTGTTTTTTCTTGAAGTAAACACAATGCCCGGACAAAGTGAAAACAGTATTGTACCGCAACAAGTAAGAGCATCGGGTAGAAAACTAATGGACTTTTATGGCGAACTTTTAGAAGATTGTATGAAGACACCTACTACATAAATTACATTACTAAATTATGTCAATAATAAGCGAAAATTTCAAAAAGTCTTTTTATTTCCAACTTTTACTAGTGGTATTAATAGCTCTTTTTTTATACACTATGTTTTTTATGTCTCTGCATTGGATTACAAAACATGGCGAAGAAGTAAAAATACCCGATGTAAGAGGAAAAGATATTACAACAGCAATTACACAACTAAAAACGTTACAATTTGAAGTTAGCGTAGATTCTACTTATGAAGCAGGTATTAAACCCAATATAATTTTAAAACAAATACCTGATACCGGTTCTGTTGTAAAACAAGGACGAACTATTTTTTTAACTGTAAGTAAATCTGTTGCACCCTTTATTTCCATGCCTAATATTGTAGGGCTTACTTTGCGTAGTGCAGCTCTACAATTAAGAAACAACAAGTTATTAATGGGCGACACTACTTATGCCCCTGATATTGCCAAAGATGTAATAAAACAAATGCTGTTTAACGGCAAAGAATTGAATGCTAACGAAATGATACCGCAAGGCAGTAAAATAAGTTTAGTAATAGGTAATGGCAGAGGCAATGAAAGTAATCTTGTAGTACCTAATGTTGTTAAATACACAGTAAACGATGCACAGACCGTAATTGATGCATCGCTTTTACAATCTAAATTTTTATATAAAGGTGATATTACTGACACACAAACAGCTATTGTTGTAGCACAATTGCCAAGGGTATTTAAAGAAGACGGAATTACACCCAATAAACTGAATGCAAACGATACCATAGTATTAATTATAGTACAAAACCCTACTGAAGACGATTTTAGTCCGTATTAGTAATTGAGTAATTATGATACGTACAATAATTATAAAAAAACAATATTAACCATATTATAAACGTTACTAAGCACTAAATAAGATAAAGGTTTGATGAACGCCTGTAAAATAATTGCTTTTTGTGTTCTGTGCTTGTTAGTACATTCTATGCAGCTTTATGCTCAAGAAAAGACAGCACCGTTGCATTATAATGCTAAGGTAAATGCAAAGAAAAACAGCTTTATTCACAAACAAAAATCAGCGGCAAAAAAAACATCAACAGCATTAAGCCTACCTTTTTTTGAAGACTTTACTACTTACGACATCTTTCCCGATTCTAATAAATGGATGGATAATGAAGTATATATAAATAATACTATGGGCGTATGCCCTATTAGTAGAGGGGTAGCCACATTTGATAATCTGAATCAATATGGCTTGCCTTATGATACTTTAACGAATACTGATTTCAGATTTAATGACAGCCTAACTTCCAAACCTATAGATTTAAGCTCACTAAGCCCTACAGACAGTGTCTATTTCAGTTTCTATTATCAGCCGCAGGGCAATGGTTTTTATCCCATTGCTTTAGATTCTTTTATGCTCTATTTTAGCAATAGGTATGGCGATTTTGTAAGAGTCTGGACGGTTCCCGGTAGCGTTTTACAGCCTTTTCAGCTTGTAATGATACCGATTACAGATACCTTATTTTTTAGCAGTAGTTTTCAATTCAGGTTTGTAAATTATTCTGCACTTTATTGGGCGGATGCAGACTGGAACATAGACTATATAAAAATTGACAAAAACAGAGGCATTGGTGATACCATGATTAGTGATGTAGCATACACAGCAGACCCTACCAATCTGCTTAATGATTATACTGCAATGCCTTATAATCAGTTTATCACGAATCCGGCAGGGGAAATTGCAACACAAGTATCGGACAGTATTCGAAATGATAGTTCATGGTCCCAATCTCTTAATTATTCTTTTAACATAATTGATATTACTTCAAGCCCTGCTAATCTGTATAATAGCGGGTTTAATTTGCTTCCTGTTGCCGCATATCAAACAGTTGCAACTAACAATGCTTTTTCTATTACTACTTATCCTGTTTACCCTCCAAATACAACTGTGGTTTTTCAGAATACCTATAATTTTCAGAGTACTGCAACTACCGGTAATACTATTAATGATACTATTGTAAAAGATCAAATTTTTGATAATTACTTGGCTTATGATGATGGTACTGCGGAACAGGCATATTATCTTAATCTTGCATCTTCAGGCATTCCGGGCGAAGTATCCATAGAATTTCATTTAAACAAACCCGATACTCTTAGAGGTTTAGCCATTTATTTTGACAGACAAGTACCATTGGCTCATTACAAAGAATTTTATATAAATATCTATTCTACTCTTATTGGGGTAAATGGATTTTATACAGACACTAAAATTTACGAACAAGATTTTAATTATCCCGGATACATAGATACAATTAATCATTTTTGGGTTTATAAATTTGAAAATCCTGTATTATTACCAGCCGGCACCTTTTATGCCGGTACAGAACAACCTGCTTTTAGTGCCAGCGATAGTTTGTATTTTGGGCTTGATGTAAACAGAGTAGGCAGCAACCACGCCTATTACAGGGTGTATGGTGCCGGTACACCTTGGAATCCATCGCTTATTGCAGGGGCTATTATGATACGCCCTCTGTTAGGGCATGATATTAAAGCAAGCTCAATTAAAAATGTAATTTCTGCAACAGAAGATAAATGGTATGTAAGCCCTAACCCGGCAAAAGATAAAATACAATTGTTTTTTAATACAGATACGTATATACAATATTCTATTATTGATGCATTAGGTAGGCAGCAAGTGCAAGGAAATACACAAAACGGGAATACAATAAACATAGCCGATTTAATGCCCGGTGTTTATTTTATAACTATAAAAACCGGTAATAATAAAACTGAAACACTTAAATTTATAAAAATATAAAATATATGACAACTATAAGCGTACAAGAATTAAAACAAAGAATGGATGCAGGTGAAAAACTAAATATTATAGATGTAAGAGAGCCTGCCGAATATGCAGAATTTAATATAGGAGCTCATTTAATACCACTTGGACAAATAGCAAATATGCAAATTGATGACCTGCAAGACCTTAAAAACGAAGAAATCATTTTTCATTGTAAAGGTGGTACAAGAAGTATGCAAGCTTGCATGATATTAGAAACAGCCGGATTTACAAATGTCGTAAATTTAACCGGTGGCATGCAGGCTTGGAAACAAATGAATGGATAAGTATTTTCAAAACAATTAAAGTATAATTTAGCAGTATCCAATGCATGAAATTGAGCCATTTTACAACTGGATTCACTTATATAATGCCGAAGAAGACGAACAATCCCCTTTTTTTGGTATAGAACATAGTGAGTTTGAATTTTCTAATACAATATACAATTATTATATACATCCTCAGTGGGATGAGTTCGGCTCTAAAACCTTGTATTTAAAAATTTTATTTGTTGATTATGAAATAAATTATGCAATTATAGAACTGATTGGCGAATGGAATGATGCAATTGAAAATGATATTATGCAATTGAAACGAGAGGTAATTGATTTAATGATAGCTAAAGGAATCTATAAGTTTATGCTCCTTACAGAAAACGTACTTAATTTTCATAGTAGCGATACCTGCTATTATGAGGAATGGAATGAAGACATAAAAGAGGAGGGTGGATGGATTGCGGCAATAAATATGCCCGAACAGACAAAATACGACTTTTTAGGCTCACATATTAATAGATATGTTACTATGGTTGAAACGCCCAATTGGCGTACATTTAGACCGCAAGATTTTTTTCAGTTAGTAGATAATAAAATTTTACGAACAAAATTTTGACAAAAGTTTTGTTTTTCCGAAAGGAATTTTTATGTTTGTGTAAACTTTCTAAAACATCATTTTTAAACAACAATTATTGTATTATGAAATCAAAACTATTATTGCCATTATTGCTGGTATTTGTTGCAGTAGCAACAATGTCTTACGACCGTCCGAAAGGTTGGGTTAGAGGCGGAAATTCATGTGGTCTTTATTCTTATGACATGGGCAACGTAGTTGGTGCCGGTAAGAATGGTAAATCTTGCGCAACAATTAAAGCATTAGGTTGCAGCAATACTCATCGCAGACATTGCCGTGAAATTGGTCATGGTGATTTAATGCAAAATTTTGAAGCAGGAAAATTCAGAGGTCAAAGAGTAAGATTAACAGGCTGGATGAGATCTGAAGATGCAGGTACAGGTGGTATCTGGATGCAAGTTCACGGTAGCAGCTATTGCCATAACTATTGTTCTGCTGCTCCTTGCAACAACATGGACAACGTAGATGGTGATAATTCACTTCTTGAAGGTACAAAACCATGGACTAAATTAAATTTAGTAGTTGATGTTCCAGAAGGTGCTTCAAGCATTAGCTATGGTGCTCGTCTTTATGGTGGTGGTCAAATTTGGTTTGAAAACATGAAGATTGAAATCGTTAGCAGAAACGTTCGTACTACCGGTCTTCCTTTAGGTTACAACTGGGTTCCTACAAACATGAAATTCCAAAGAAAATAATTAGCAAGCAGTTGCTTTTAAAATAAAAAACCGAATCATAATATTATTATGATTCGGTTTTTTATTTTATTTATATTCTAAAATAATTCAAATATTTCTGTGTTTAAATAGATAGTATAATTGCTATTCTTTTTTACATAAAGATAGAATTGATATTACGGTTGAATAAAATACAATAGAAAGTATAAGAAAAAAGCAGGATAAATTGGAGTCTAAATTAAAAATAGGTGAATAAATCAGAATGAATACCTATTAGACATTACAATTGCTTTGGATTTTTTTATATTAGTAGGACTGCTTGCTTGGTTGTAAAAGCGGTGGTATAATAGGATAGCCTATCAGCAAAAATGGTATATGCCCAAATTTTGCTGCCAAATATCAATCAGAGTTTTCAGCATTTAAAAGTATAAGGATTTAGAACATTTACAGTATTTACAATACAATAGCAGCCTAACTTTGTCTATTGAATAGAATTGTTGGCATTGTAGTTTTAGAGGCACAAAAACAACCCATAAAAGTACTTTATGGGCTAAAAACTAATAAAAGCATAGCCATTATTTTTTTTTCGAGTAAAATAAGGCTATGCTTTAAAAAAAAGAAGCAATGTTTTTATTTAAAAATTAAGATGCTTGTTTCAAATCTTCATGTTCGGCTACTTGCAATGTAGGTTTATTATTTAATGGCACTGCGTCGATACCGTTAGTAGGAAAGATAATTTCTTTATCTGTTATGTCTTTTAAGTAAGGCAGTTGCGATGGCGAGTTAATACCTAAATAATCCATAAAATGTTTAGAAGTAGAATAGATTAATGGTTTACCAACCATATTTTCGTTTCTGCCGGCAATAATAATTAATTCTTTTTCTAATAATTTTTGAATACTATAATCAGCACTTACTCCTCTAATTTGTTCTATTTCACTTTTTGTTACCGGTTGTTTGTATGCTATTATTGCTAAAGTTTCCATAGCAGCTCCCGATAATTTTTTTATATGTTTATCTCCATTTAGTTGTAAAACGGTTTTATGAAAAGCCTTTTTTGTAAGAAACTGATAGCCGCCACCTATTTCCATTAAATTAAAAGGATAAAACGAAGCATCATATTTTTCTTTAATTGCAGACAAGCAAATATTAATACAATTCGTTTCTATATTAATTTCTAATGCATTGCCCAATAATTCAACTATTTCTTTTTTACTTACCGGACGTTCACTTGCAAAAATAAGGGCTTCGGCATGAGGCATTATTTGTTCTATTTCCATATTGCTATTTCTAAATTCCCTGCAATTTAATAAAACAGCTATTACAGCCTTTTTTTATTATTACACAATTGTTGGTAACTTAAAGATGAATTTTAAGTTGTAGTATATTTTAAGTTGTAGTATATTTTAAGTTGTAGTATCTTGTTTTAGGAACGCTTCTATACGATGAAAAAGAATATAAAAAATATTGAACCTATAAATTTAGAAAGAAATAGCTATACGTAAATTTTTAATAGAAAATGAGTCTTGTTTGTGTGGATAAAATATTAATACAAGTTAAATATCTAAATGATATTATTTATCATGCATTTTTGTAAATCAATCCCTTTTTCTGTGTTTTTTCTTCTTTTTGCCAATATCAAACATTTTATAATACCCTTTAAAAATCTGCTTTACATCAAAATACATACCTTCTATTCCGTCATCATTTTGTTTTATGGTAAGATAATCGCACTGGTTTGATGTTAAGGACTGTTTACCATCAAAGTCATAACCCAATAAATTAATTAATGTATATTCGTCGCCAATTGTATTTACATGTATTCCGGTTGTATCTGTTTTCCCGTCTCCGGTAGAAATTAGAGTTTTTGCAACCATAATTAACTTAAACCTGTATAAATTGGAGGTGTCAATTATATTTAAATCGCGATATAAATTCACCATTCTATTTAAAGAGGCTAAGTTATATGGGGCTGTTTCTAACTGTGTTTTCGTATAAAAAATTAAGTTTTTCCTATCCGTATTTGTAAGTTCTTTTTTACTGTAAATAGCTTTAATAGAATCATTAAAATTGATTGTAGAATTGTTTTCCTGAAAAAAATAGCCATAATACAGGTTTCTAAAATCAATAAGATTTAAGGATGTATCATTATTGATATATCGACTATACAACTTAGGGTAATAGGAATCAAGATTTTTATCTTTTGTAATTTTTTCTATATTTTCATAATCCGGTTTTTCAAATTTTCGTTGTATCTGAGCTTGGCTATTAAAATAGCCCATACACAAACAAATAGAAAGTAAAAGATACATTTTCATACGGATACTATTTTTTACAATAGTACAAAAATAAAATAGAAACCTATTTAGGTACTTCTGCTTTATTTACTTGTACAGTACCTTTGGGATTACTTATTTTATACCAAGTAAAATCTTGATTTGCCTCCATGCCTTCGCCTATTAATATCTGAGTGGCTGTAATAATTCTAACTGGTTTTTCCGTAAAGAATTTTTGAATTTTTTGATTCCAGATTAATTCAGATGTTTTTAATATCTCCCCTTTTTTACTCACAATTTGTACGCTGTCCCAAACAAGTATATTACCAAGACTTTCGTAATACCTGCAAGAGTCGGCTGTAAGCACATTTTGTATTTCGCCACTATCATTATAAAATTCAACTTTAAGGTTTTTATTTAAATCTATATATGGTGGCTGTGCCGATGAATTTCGGATGTATTGATGTGCAAATAATCTTGCTTTAATTTTACCGTTTTTACTGCTTATGGCTACAATATCCTCTGCTTTATCTATTTGCTGATTAGGTTTACTAGTAAGGGCAAGAATCTCATTAGGGTCGTTTACGCATGCAGATATTGACGTTAATAATATTATAAATAATACTACCCTAAGAAATGAATAAGAATATCTGCAATGCATTAATCATATTTACGGGGTATAAACCACCTGTCATTAAATGAAAGCCCTAAAGTAAACCGAACATAGGTTTGTTGGCTAAGATTATTTTGCAAAACCCCTAATCTACCTATATCAAACGATGTGTGCATGTTAACCCAAGAAAAGTGTGTAGCTTTAAAATGGATGCTGCCACCAAACGTAACGCCATATACAGGTAATTGGGTATTGTCTATATTTAAATAATCAGTACCATAGTATACACCGAAACGATAGGTAACTTTTGAATAATGCTTGTGAATTTTAGTTTGCTCTGGAGAGTACTCGCCACCCAAGCTTGCTTTATACGATTTTTTACCAACCCCCAAATTCAGGCTTGGGTCGCTGGAACTGCTAAAGTTGCTCCAATCTGTTGCAGCATAATCAACACCTATACCCCAAATATTATTTTTAGCAAGCATGATACCCAAACTGTATGACATAGGCATTTTAATTCTACCTGTTTGCGAACCCGGATTAGAGCTTGTGTCATTTACTAACGTATCGCCAAAATTATATACACTTATTTGATAAGGGTTGAAAACTTCATTTAAATTTTGACTTAATGTAAGTGTACCTCCAATACGTAAAGTTAAATTAGAATCGGGTAATTTGGTTACATATTGTAAGCCTGCTTTCCAGTATATACCGCCTACTTGTGTATAATTAGAATATTCTGTAGAATAGGCTCTGTTTGTAGATAATGTATCTATAGGGATAACTGCTGTAATATTTCTAAAATTGCCAAACATATAACCTAAGTTCACACCCAAACTTAAACCTTTTGCAACCTGAACTGCAGCCCCCACATAAGCATAATTAAGAGTACCCTCACCGGCATATGAACGTTCTACAGTACCTATGGGCGAATTATTAACAGTATCAAGCAAATTGAAATATTGACGTGAATAGGGAGTTAGACCAAACGAAAGACCTGCTTTTTTACCTATTGGCACACCTACTTTTAGATAGGCAATAGTTGTTGTACCGGTAGAATAGGATAAATTATTAGAACTTATGTATCTTGAATCTGCCATCATTGCACCTTCGAATGTAGTACGTTGCAAAAATGAATAAGATGCCGGATTGTCGGAGTTGATTTGATAGGGGTTAGAATAGGCAGATGTAATATTAGCCATACCTTGTAACTCACTAGAGTTGCCGTTCCAAAGTTCGCCTAATCCATATTTTGAATAGGGATTGTTTTCTGTCATTGATAATGGTGAACTGGTTGTACCGGTTTGAGCTGACCCTGCAAAGCCTGTAAATAATATGATAGCAACCAATAAAACTTTAGCGTGGGAATGGCACATTATAATTGACAATTAGATTTAACCCCTTTAATATTAAATCAGGGTCGGCAAATATCCTACTTTTAATTTTGGTGGCAAAATAGGGAGCGTCTCCGCCAGTTAATATGACGTTAAAATCTGTATATTGATTCTGATATTCATTTATTAAACCGTCTATTTCGACAATAATACCTAAAACAGCCCCGCCTCGCATACAGGTTTCCGTATCATAACCCAATAAAAGTAAATCACCGTCTACGTCAACAAGAGGTAACCTGCCTGTATAATCATGCATTGCTTTTAATCGCATCCTTAGTCCCGGAGAAATAGCACCCCCTCTAAATATCCTATTTTTTTGCATTAAATTATAGGTTATACAAGTACCTATACAAATAACCAAATTGTTTTTATCCGGAAATAGCTCATTTGCAGCTGTAACCATTGCAATGCGGTCAACACCTAACGTATCAGGCGATGAATAGGCATTCATGATAGGTAAACTTGTTTTGTCATTTAAAGAAACAGTAGTCTTTATTTTGTCTTTAAGTACTTTTTCCAATTTAGCAGAATCGTCATTTACAGAGCAGATTATGGCTTTTTGGGGTTCATATTTAGTTATAGCAAACGTTATTTTTTCCAAAGCATCATTAGGCGCAAAATTAAATTGTTCTATAATTTTATTATCTGCAAAAATTGCAGCCTTTACATTGGTATTACCCCAATCAATACAAATATTTATAGACATAGATTGTATATTAAAAAACGTAAGCAAAATAGTAAAAATTCTATGCACAAAAGAATTTATTTAATAAAAAGAGCGGAAACTATCTTTAATTCGCTTAAAAATTTCTATTTCTTATTTTTTATTGTTAATTTACATAAGTTTTTTATAGACTACCCAACCTTTTAAAAGATGTTGTAGTCTATATATTTGTTCAGTATTAATAAACAACATTTGTCTATAGCTTTGGCATATACAATAACGAGCGAAGCCAGTGAGTTGGAACAGCTCATTCAAGGGTGCATACGCAATGAGCGTGGCGCACAGGAGAAAATATATAGATTGTTTTATCCTAGAATGATGAGCTTGGTTAAGCGATATATTGACCATGAGGAGCAGGCAGAGGAAATTATGAACAATGGATATTTAAGAGCTTTTCAGAAAATAAGCCAATATACATTTCAAGGTTCTTTTGAAGGTTGGTTAAGAAAAATAATTTTTCATGCGGTTGCAGACTATGTAAAACAAAATACACGTTATACAAGTAAAATAGTATTAATAGAAAAAGACCAGTATGTAAATAAAAATCATGCAGACAAATTATACTATGACCAATTGTTGCAATTAGTACAAGGGTTGCCGGACGCAACACGAACGGTTTTTAATATGTTTGTCATGGATGGATTTACACATAAGGAGATTGGAAATTTATTAGGAATTAGTGAAGGAACTTCTAAATGGCATTTGTCGGAAGGAAGAAAAATATTAAAAGAAAAAATAGAAAAAATGGAATTGCATTTAAACATGTAATCCATTTATAGTAATAGAGTTTATATTTTAAAACAATTAAAATTATCCACATGGATAAGAATTTTGTAAATATCGATGACCTTGTGAGGCAGCGATTAGGTGGGGTAGAAGAAAAGCAACGTGCCGGGGCATGGTTGCAAATGCGTGATTTGCTTGATAAAGAAATGCCGCAAGATAAATTTGCAGGCATGATTTTTTGGCAAAAATCATTAACGTTTGTTGGCTTACTATTATTAGCTACTGCTATTGGCTTAGGTTCTTATGAATTGAGTGCATCAAAGAATTTAAACAAAAATAATGTTGTTGCTACGTCCAATACATTTGCAACTAATTCTAATGTAAATGAAAATATTAAATCTAATTTAAATAGTCAATCAACTGTAGCTACCAATACTAAAAATGTAAATAGAGATAACAAACATATTGATGTGAAAAATGTGTATGTATCTAATAAAAGTTCATTACCTGTAAATAATACTGCGAAACCAAAATTAATTGCAAAAAATGAATTGAATTCTTCTTTTACTGATAAAAACAATAGTACGGAGCCATTTACTAAAATTGGAAAAAATAGAAACATTATTGATAATTTTGTTACTAATAGTAGCGTTGCAACTGAAAAATTACCAAAGCAGAATAAAAGTAAATTAATAAGTGTTACTAAAAATACGAATACTAAAACAGAACAAAAAGTAATTGCTGTAGCTAATACAAACGAAGAGACAAGCAATACTAAAGCACTTGTTGCCAAAAACACAAAGATAACAAATAATGAAGTTGTAATTTCTAATGCAAAGCATACTAAATTAGCCACAACTTTAAAAGGAAATGGGCAAAAAGGTAGTAGTATTTTTACAACTGCGAAAATAGAAAAAGAAACTACAAAAGCGGATAGTAAAGTTGTGTCTACCTCGTTAAATGCGGATAGTAAAAAAGTACCGAAATCTAAAATAAGCACCGATATAAATAGTACCGATACTAAAGCCTTAATTACAAAAAACTCTAAACTATCTAACAAATCTGCTTCTGCACCTATAGTAATAAATACAAAAGGTGCATCTAAAAATGCTACTATTAAAAGTAATAATTTAGATGAACAAAATAACGCAAGCAAAAATGTGAACAAAGTTGCTAATATACCTAAACCAACGACTGCTATTACCCGTAACAATTTAAATGCAAACACGAAGTCTAAGATATATGCAGGCAGTTTAAATAAGACATTGGCTACCAACAAAACGGTTTTAAATAATAAGATTACAAGTACTGCTAATACAGTAAAAGAAGCAACAAATAATAACACAGACAACAATAAAAAAGGTAATAAGCTGAGTGAAAGAAAAATTGTAGAAAAATATGTAGTAAGTAAACACTTTGTGCAAACTGATAATTTAAAGGGTTATTATCATTACGATACTTTATTTCACGAACAATTGCTTGAAGAAACATTCCCCGGTTTAATTGCTAATGCCGGTGATGTAAATACTACAAACACAAAAACTGCTAACGACTCTGATTTGGCAGCAGCAAATGCAGATGCTAAATTAGAAGCAGAAAATAAGCAAATAGTACTTGCAAAGAAAACAGCAGGTGCAAAAATGCTAGAGAAATTAAATGCTGCTTTTAACGACATAAAAGACCAATCGAAAGGAGTGCAACTTGCCAGCGGTCTTACAGGAGGTATTAACGGGACTTTCTTTGGACCTAACAGCTTTAAAGGATTCCAGTTTGGAGTTGGTGCTAGTATAAACTTCGGTGAACTATTCAGTTTGGTATCAGAATTAAAATATTTCTACCGTATGGACAATAACTATGTTTTAAATGATGATTATTATCATTATGAGCAATTTGCAGGTTCGTCATCTTATACAAAAAGTGTGGTAAGCTATTCATTCAGTTTCTCCTCCTTACATAGCTTAGAAATGCCGATATTCATGCGTTTGAATCATAAAAACTTTAGTGCGTATGCAGGCGGAAATATGGTTTATTCATTTGGTGTAGGCACAAATGCTCAGCCTTTAGCTACCAAAAATTCGGTAGTAACTTCTACAAAACTAAATGACGACCATCCTACATTATCAAATACTGATTTTGGACAACGTTTTGGGCTTGGCTATTTGTTTGGTATCACCTACAGAATATCACCAAGATTATCTTTAGACCTACGGAATGTGCAAACTGTATGGGATAATATGAAAACAGATGGAGCAAAATCAGTTTCAAATACACTATATAAAAGTCCATCTTTACAATTATCTATGGGCTTCCGTTTCGGCTTACATAGACATGAAGATATTCAATAAAATATTTGATATTTTATAATAAACAAAAGAGCTTGTGATTAAAAGTCATAAGCTCTTTTTTGTAGTATGTATTTATAGTAAACAACTTATAAAAGCATTAGGACAACTACTGAACGTTATTATCTAAAGAACAATACCTGTAAAAGTGCAGTCTGATATGAGTTTAAGAAATTTCACTAATTTTGCATACTATGAAGCAATTGACTATTGAAATACCAGATACTAAATTTCGATTTATAATAGAATTATTGCGAAAGTATAGTTTTGTGAAAATTGAGGTTGCTACTGATGAATGTTATAAGATTACAGAGGAGCAGAAAGTATTGGTAAATAAAGAATTGCAACAAATTGAAGCAAATCCTGATTATGCTTTGGATTGGGATTTAGTAAAACATCAATTAAAATATGATTGATGCTTTATTTACTTAAAATTACACCTATGGCATTTTCTGATATGCAAATTGGTATTAAATATTATCAGTTACAAAGGATAAATTTAGGTAAGCGTTTTGCTACTGTAGTTGACAACGCATTAAGCAATTACCATTTTCCGCTTCTTTTGCATATGATGATGTTAGATATAAAACCATAAATAAATTTCCATATGTTATTTTATATAAAATTATTGATAACATAATTTGTGTATTACGTATTTTTAATATGCATCAAAAACCGCTCTATTAGCCACTTTGTTGTAGAAATTCAAGAGAAATTTCAAACTCAAAATGCAAAAAGTATTCTTATTGATAAAGCTAAAAATAAAAATATTTTCTAAGATCAAGTTGGAAACATTTTGAAAGAATGAAAATAAAAAATCATATATAATAATTGTTTTATTTTTACACTATTTTGTTTTGTATATAAGATGGTTATTTACCATAATGTTTTTACTTTCTTTTTCTTTAGAAATAATAATAGCGTTTGCGGGGCGAAGAAGAAGTTCGTCGAGAGCAATGTAGGAAGAGGACGGATAATTATGAACTGAACATCTAATACTTTTGCAGTTGGGTACAAGATTAAAATATAAAGATGTTCTAAACCATAAACCGTAATTGTCGCAACTTAATTTTGTGAGTATTTCTTTAGAATACAAGACAATACCGGTACTATCTAAAGACTCTAATAATATACTTGGAAAATAGGGGTTTTTATTAGATGTAAGAAACCAACAAGAAAACTCATATAATTGTGCTTCTTTTTCGGGACTAATAGATATAGTTGCAATAGTAGTGTCAATAGTTTTACTGCTTTTTATTGCACCTTTTCCAAATAATTTATCATTAGAATTTTGGCTGTCAAAATGGTTAACATACCACGAACCATTACAGCCTATACAGGTGTCATTTGTTGTTATATAAGGTACTATTCTATTAATACTGTCTGCATATATTTTATCGTTTTTTAGTAGGCGTTCGGGATAGAATGCGTAAACATATAATTGTGAAAAATGCCCAATGCAGTCTGATGCGGTTAATAAATATTTGTTGTCCACATCAAGGCTATCTTCATCAAACTGAAATAATAAAAAAGGACGTTTATCTACTAATTTCAAGATAGGTTTATTGGCAAACGGGCCGGCTGCAATTCTAACTTGGCTCTCAGCAATAGACCATGATTCTCTGGCTATATAGGCATCTACAATTGGTAAATGTAATTGTATAGATGCTTTGCCATCCAGCGTCATTACCCAAGAAGTAACATCATTTTCAAGTGCTATTTTTTCTGTACCCACATTAGCAAATGGGAGAGAAATAATTGCCTGAAATTCATTTTTATTATGTTGATGTTCTAAAAGGAATTCTGACCATTTTTTTTCTTCTTTAGAACAGAAAAAAGTATAATTGTACATTCCGTTTACTTGCTTATTTCTAATGAAATCAGCATAGCCCTTAACCTCTATACCCCACGTAAGTATAGTAGCAACAAGTATAGAGTATGCAAAAACCTTTTTCTTATTTAAAATAGCCTTTTGATACCAATTAGAAATAATTACAACTGAAAAAATAGTTAGTATATAATAAAATATCCAACTAAAACGACCTAATGACCTAAATTGTTTAAAAATATACGTATAATCGAAGAGCCATTCCATATTTAATCTATAGGGCATATCCATAGCAAGAAATAAACTGCATAAAGCAATGAAAATCCAAATTGGGTGAAATTGTATTTTTGATAAAATAAATGAATCTCGTTTTTTTATTATTGATACAAATCCATTGATTATGGAAATTACAATTACTATAATTGTTACAATACCCAAATAGGTATATCCTTCATCGTTATCGCCACTAATACTTATTTTTTTATATACTTTTTGTATTAGATTACCAAATGGTGAGTGAGCTGTAGTAATAATATTAGTTAAATAGGTGCTGTTGTGTTTAGAGTCCGACTGATAAGTAGGTCTATCAGTTACAGGGTCTGTAATTATTATAAATATCTTTAGTATTCCAAACAAAAAAAGCATACTTAATAGTAGCAGACTATTATGTTTTATTTTATCAATAAACGGTAGCCTAACAAATAGCAAATGAGCAATAACATAAAAAATAACCCATACAAAAATGATACCACCAAAATATAAATGAGAAAAACTCATTAATAACCCAAGTATAAGAATATAAAATGGATATAACCATTTGTTTGTATCGTAATATTTTAATGACCAATAAAAAAGCATAGGTATTACACAGGTATATACTAAACCAAAATGCCCTAATAATTTAAATACTTGAGGAGACATTAGAGTAATAAAAATGGCAAATATTATAGATAATAAAGGTAATATATTAAAGTGTCGCAGAATTTTATAGGTATATAATATAGCTAAAACATAACTAAAGCCAATAAGCAGATGCATAATTGCTAATGCATTTTCAGTATTTATATGTAAAGTATCTCTAAGGTAGCTTAATGGTATCGACAATAAAGGCAAACTACCTTTGTAAGTAATATTATCGCCATAAGGGTAATTCATACAATTAGTAAATACTCCTTTTTCGTAGAGTACATGGTATAAATAGGCATGATAAGTCATACCGGAATCGCCACCCAATGCAATTAACATAGTACCGGGATGCAAAACAATATTTGACAAAAAATAGATTGTAACTAATATAGATAAAAAAATTGCGAACAAAAACCATATTCGTTCTTGGTTCTTTGTCATAAAAATAAATTTAATATTAAATGTTCTTTTTGTGCAATATACAGTTTAATACTTAAATAGTGTATGTGAAAAAATATATATATTATAAAATATTTTAAATAAGTATTGCAACAAACTACTTAGTAATTAAGAGCCGTTATTAAATTAGCTTTTTGTTATTTTGGGTGGTGCAATAGATTTCCAGTAGTCTTTATATTGCTGAGGAGTAAACGCATTTGCTGCGGTGAAATTTCCTATTTTAGTGCGTCTTAATTCTTGTAGGTAGCCACCACACCCCAGTGCCTGTCCTACATCGTTTGCCAGAGAACGGATATAAGTACCTGTGCTGCATAAAACTCTAAAATGAACTTCGGGTAAGTTTATTTTAGTTATTTCAAATTCGCCAATAGTAATTGGTCTAGCATTTAAAACAACGTCAATACCGGCTCTTGCAAGGTCGTAAGACCTTTCGCCGTCTTTTTTTATTGCAGAATGTATAGGTGGCACTTGCATTATATCGCCGGTAAAACTTTTTATGGTTTCTAAAATATGTTCATTGGTAATATGTTCATAGGGCTTAAAATCGTGCGGTTCACTTTCAAGGTCATAGGTATTGGTAATAGCACCTAAGTGTATAATGCCCGTATATTCTTTTGGTAATAATTGATAAGCTGAAATAGATTTTGTCATTTCGCCTGTGCAACAAATAAGTAATCCTGTAGCTAATGGGTCTAATGTACCACAATGACCAATTTTTACCCTTATTGAAACTTTTATTAGGTTTACGGCATCAAAAGAAGTCCATTTATAGGGTTTATCTATTAAAATAACTCCTCCTTTTTTTAATTCGGCAGGTTTGGGTATTTGTTGCATTAACACAAAGGTAATTGGTTTTTTATGAACATACGCCCCCAATCATGATATGCATTTACAGTCCCAGTTATATTTTCACACTTTGTGGATGCCGTATGTTATTATCTATATCATATTTTCTTTTCACAGCCTGTAAACGGCTGTAATTATCACCGTAATAAGCATTTTCCCAATCGTGAAACTCAAGACTACAGTAGTTAACATATTGCCTGTTGATGCCATTGTCTTTGGTTATTTTTAATATTTCAGTAGTTGCAACGGTAGCTCTATTTTCTTGCTCGGGCTTATCCCAGTAAGCCTGTAATTCCGATACAAAATCGTAATTCCTATGTGGGTAAGATGAACTTTTTTCATATCCTAAATCAGTTATTTTACCACCCAAAGTATTTACTTGATAAATCATTCCGGGAGTATGGATTGTTTTTTCAAATATACTACTGATGAAAGGGGCTATATCATTAAAATCTTTAAAAAAGCCTGCACATGAATTTCTAAAATAAAGAGGTCCGGGTCTGCCATAATAATTATGCAACATTTTGCCAAGTACTCCAACGCTACTGCTATGATAGTTATCAACAACAGAAGCCAGCTTTTTTAATTGTAAGGGCAATTGGGCATTGGCGATATCGTAATTTGTAATAAGTATATTTAATGTGCTTCCATTAAGCACAAAACCCGAAAAACAACTATCCGGAAGTTCTTTTACTATTTCCATCCATGTTTTTAATAACATAGTTGCCTGCAAAGCATCTAACTTACGAGTTTTAAAATAATGAGCTTGTAGCTGTTTGGGTGCTACTTGTGTGCTGAAAATCATTTCGGTAACAACACCAAAATTACCTGTTCCGCCACCTTTTAAAGCCCATAATAATTCAGCATCATCTTTCGTATTGCGAATGATTCCATTACCATCAACCATGGTTGCTTCAAGAAGATGGTCGCAGGTGAGTCCGAATTTTCTTGCAAATAAGCCATAACCGCCACCAAGGGTCAATCCGCCAAGCCCAACTGTACCACAAGAACCGGCAGGCAATAAACGTTCTTTAGGAAGTATAAAATCATTTAATTTACTCAAAATGCACCCTGGCTGTACTTTTATTTTAGTATCCTCAATTATTTCAACCTTATTCATTTCTGATAAGTTAATAACCATACCACCATCATTGCACGAAAACCCTTCCATATTATGCCCACCGCTTTTAACGGCAATTGCCCACTTTTTTTCTTTTGCAAAGTTAATGGCAGCCACAACGTCGTTTGTGGAGGTGCAAATAGCTATAGCTTGCGGATATTTATCAATACGTTTATTAAACCCTTGCCTGAGCACATTATAGCGTTTATCATTCTTGTCAACCAAATCAAATGTTGCTTTTGTTGGTTTTACAAATTTATTTTTAGCAACCGTATCAGCAGGTTCTTTTGTTGTTGTTTCGTTTTTATTACCAGTACCCATACCACAGGCACTAAGCAAAAGTGCAGTACCGGCTTTAGCACCTAATATTATAAATTGTGTACGGGTATATTTTTTCATTTTTTAGGATTATGAGATAGTAAAAATAAATTTATTTAGATTTTTGGGATTAAAAGTAGGTAAGTTTTGGTATTGTAAAAGCATTTTATTTCATACTATTACTTTTATAAATAAGGAAATAATCTATTCAGGCTTGCAAAATAAAAAGTAAATATTCCATTTTCAAAATCCCGACGGGATTCATTTTATGAAGCTGAATAGATACCTTTTTCAAATGTAGTAGATGTTAGAATTTTATAGTTCATCCAATAATTGTTCTGCTGATTTTA